>NZ_CAXTGZ010000121.1:0-13920 GCF_964243625.1 uncultured Caballeronia sp. | reverse complement strand
ATTTCAAACGTCCGGCCCGAGCCGGATCGCGTACTGGTCGACATAGTCGACTACGTTCTCAACTACAAGATCGACAGCGAAATTGCGCTCGACACCGCGCGCAATTGCCTGATCGATACCCTCGGTTGCGGACTCGAAGCCCTCACCTATCCCGCTTGCACCAAGCTGATGGGACCCATCGTGCCTGGCACGATCGTCCCCAACGGCGCCAAGGTGCCGGGTACATCGTTCCAGCTCGACCCGGTTCAGGCCGCGTTCAATATCGGCGCGATGATCCGCTGGCTCGACTTCAACGACACATGGCTTGCAGCAGAGTGGGGTCATCCGTCGGACAATCTCGGCGGCATTCTCGCCACAGCCGACTGGCTCTCGCGCAACGCTGTCGCCACCGGCAAAAAGCCGCTGACGATGAAAGACGTCTTGATCGGCATGATCAAGGCGCACGAAATTCAAGGCTGTATCGCGCTGGAAAATTCGTTCAACAAGGTCGGGCTCGATCACGTGTTGCTGGTCAAGCTGGCATCGACGGCGGTGGTCGGCCAGTTGATCGGCTTGACGCGCGATGAGTTGATCAACGCAGTCTCATTGGCTTTCGTCGATGGCCATTCGTTGCGCACCTATCGTCACGCGCCGAATACCGGTTCGCGCAAATCATGGGCCGCCGGCGATGCAACCTCGCGCGCCGTGCGTCTCGCGTTGATCGCGAAGACGGGCGAGATGGGGTATCCCTCGGTTCTGACTGCCAAGACGTGGGGCTTTTACGATGTCCTGTTCAAGGGCAACGAATTCAAGTTCCAGCGTCCATACGGTTCTTACGTGATGGAGAACGTGCTCTTCAAGATCTCGTTCCCGGCCGAATTCCACTCGCAGACCGCGGTGGAAGCGGCAATGACGTTAAACACGAAACTCGCTGAAGCCGGCAAAAAAGTCGAAGACATCAGGAAGATCACGATCCGCACGCACGAAGCGGCGATTCGGATCATCGATAAAAAAGGTCCGCTCGATAATCCCGCCGACCGCGATCACTGCATCCAGTACATGGTGGCCGTACCGCTGATCTACGGCCGGCTGACGGCATCGGATTACGAAGATTCGATTGCAAAGGATCCGCGTATCGATACCTTGCGCGCGAAGATCGAATGCGTGGAAGACCCGCAATTCACGAAGGATTATTTCGATCCCGAGAAGCGTTCGATCGCCAATGCGCTGACCGTCGAATTCAATGACGGCAGCACCTTCGACGAGCTGGTCGTCGAATACCCGATCGGACACAAGCGCCGCCGCGAAGACGGCATTCCTCTCCTGGTCGAGAAGTTCAGGACCAACCTCGCACGGCGTTTTCCGGCGAAGCAGCAAGAGGCAATCATTGCGGCATCGCTGGACCAGGCAACGCTTGAGGCAATGCCGGTCAATGAATATGTTGATCTGTACGTGATTTAGTCAGCATCCGTGACACGTTCTTTAGATTGAAAGTACTGAAGGTGTTTCCTCGTTTAAACCCAGGAAAAAAAACATGGCCCACAATCTCCATAAAACGCTCAAGGAATTCGACAGTGGTTCCGGCAAAGGCAAGTACTACTCGTTGCCTGCGCTCGGCAAGGCGCTGAACATCAAGATCGAACGTCTGCCGGTATCGATTCGCATTGTGCTGGAATCGGTCCTGCGCAATTACGACGGCAAGAAGATCGGCGAAGAACACATCAAGCAACTGGCGAACTGGAAGCCGGTCGCGGATCGTACCGATGAAATCCCGTTCGTGGTCTCGCGCGTCGTGCTGCAGGACTTTACCGGCGTGCCGCTGCTCGCCGATATCGCTGCAATGCGTGGCGTGGCGCAACGTGCAGGCAAGGACCCGAAGGCTATCGAGCCGCTCGTGCCGGTCGATCTGGTGGTCGATCACTCGGTGCAGATCGATTACTTCCGTCAGAAAGACGCGCTCGACCTGAACATGAAACTGGAATTCCAGCGCAATAACGAGCGCTATCAATTCATGAAGTGGGGCATGCAAGCCTTCGATACGTTCAAGGTCGTGCCCCCGGGCGTCGGCATTGTTCACCAGGTGAACCTGGAATATCTCGCTCGCGGCGTGCACAAGAAGACGCTGGAAGGCGACACCGTGTATTACCCGGATACGCTCGTCGGCACGGACAGCCACACGACCATGATCAATGGTATTGGCGTAGTGGGCTGGGGCGTGGGCGGTATCGAAGCTGAAGCCGGCATGCTCGGTCAGCCGGTGTACTTCCTGACGCCGGACGTGGTGGGCGTCGAGCTGAAAGGCAAGATTCGCGAAGGCGTGACGGCAACCGACCTCGTGCTGACCGTCACGGAAATGCTGCGTAAAGAGAAGGTCGTCGGCAAGTTCGTCGAGTTCTTTGGCGAAGGCACGGCGTCACTGTCGCTGCCGGACCGCGCGACCATCGGCAACATGGCCCCGGAATACGGCGCGACCATGGGCTTTTTCCCCGTCGATGAAAAGACCATCGACTACTTCAAGGGAACGGGCCGCACCGACGCTGAAATCTCTGCGTTCGAATCGTATTTCAAGGCGCAGAACCTGTTCGGCGTGCCCAAGGCCGGCGAGATCGACTACACGAAGACGCTGACGCTCGACCTCGGCACGGTTGCGCCGTCGCTGGCGGGTCCGAAGCGTCCGCAGGACCGCATCGAAATCACGAACGTGAAGTCGAACTTCACCGAGCTGTTCTCGAAGGCTGTGAGCGACAACGGTTTCGGCAAGAAAGCTGCGGACCTGAACACGCAATACACGACGACAAACAACGTCAACGTGAAAAACGGCGACATCCTGATTGCCGCGATCACGTCATGCACGAACACGTCGAACCCGAGCGTTTTGCTGGCTGCCGGTTTGCTCGCGAAGAAGGCTGTCGAAGCCGGTTTGACCGTCGCACCGCACATCAAGACGTCGCTGGCTCCGGGATCGCGGATCGTCACGGAATACCTGACGAAGACGAACCTGCTGACGTATCTCGACCAGCTCGGTTTTACGCTGGCCGCCTACGGCTGCACGACGTGTATCGGTAACGCGGGTGACCTGACGCCTGAACTGAACGACGCCATCACGAAGAACGACATCGTGGCCGCCGCTGTGCTGTCCGGCAACCGCAACTTCGAAGCACGTATTCACCCGAACATCCGCGCGAACTTCCTGGCATCGCCGCCGCTGGTCGTGGCTTACGCCATCGCCGGCAACATGACGGTCGACCTGATGACGGAACCGGTCGGCAAGGGCAAGAATGGCAAGGACATTTTCCTCGGCGACATCTGGCCGACGAGCGAAGAAGTCAATGCGCTGCTGAAGTACGCGCTCGACGCTGATGCTTTCCGCAAGAACTACGCGGAACTCACGAAGACCGGCGACCTGTGGAGCAAGATCGAGGGCGAAGCGGGTCAGGTTTACGACTGGCCGAAGTCGACGTACATTGCTGAGCCGCCGTTCTTCGGCAAGGACTTCTCGATGACCCCGGCCGACAGCATTCCGGCCGTCAAGGGCGCGCGTCCGCTGGGCATCTTCGGTGACTCGGTCACGACCGACCACATCAGCCCGGCTGGTTCGATCAAGGAAAGCTCGCCCGCAGGCGTGTGGCTGAAGGCGAACGGCGTGCAGAAGGCCGACTTCAACAGCTACGGCTCGCGCCGCGGCAACCACGACGTCATGATGCGCGGCACCTTTGCCAACGTGCGGATCAAGAACCTGATGATCCCGCTGAAGGCCGACGGTTCGCGCGTGGAAGGCGGTCTGACGATATTCCAGCCGAGCGGCGAAGAACTGTCGATCTATGACGCAGCGATGAAGTACATCGAAGCAGGCACGCCGACTATCGTGTTCGCGGGTGAAGAGTACGGCACGGGTTCGTCGCGTGACTGGGCTGCGAAGGGCACGCAATTGCTCGGCGTGAAGCTGGTCGTGGCGCGCAGCTTCGAGCGGATTCATCGTTCGAACCTGGTTGGCATGGGCGTATTGCCGCTGCAATTCAAGGGCTCGGACAGCGTCCAGTCGCTGAACATCACCGGCGAAGAAACGTTCGACCTGGAAGGCCTCTCGTCCGATATCAAGCCGCAACAGGAAGTGACGCTTGTGATCCATCGCAAGGATGGCAGCGAGCAGCGCGTGACGGTGCTGCTGCGTATCGATACGCCGATCGAAGTCGATTACTACAAGCACGGCGGGATCTTGCCGTTCGTGTTGCGCTCGTTGTTGGCTGCCTGAGGTTTCAGGCGGTAGCTTTTTGCAGGTGACCGCGCCCTTAGAGATCGGGGCGCGGGAACATTGGACCCGGCTTTCGCCGGGTTTTTTTTCGCTTGCTTGTTCCTCGGTAGGCCACAGCGATTGTGCAATGTGAAGCTATTCAGCAAACAAGAAACTTGGTTAGTGATATCATTGCTATCACTAAATTTGGAGGCTACAATGGCCAGTCTTCTTGTACGAGGAATAGACGACGAAGTAGTCCAAAGCCTGCGGGAACAAGCTGCGGCACATGGGCGCAGCGCGGAAGCGGAACATCGGATCATTTTGGTCGCAGCATTAGGCCGTCCGAAGCGACGCAGTTTTGCTGAAGTATTGGCTAGCATGCCAAACGTCGGCGAAGACTCCGATTTTGAAAGAGTACAAAGCACGAGCGGGGCGCCGGGTGTATTTGATTGATACGAATGTAATAAGCGAGATGCGCAAAGGGCTTCGTGCGAATCAAGGTGTCAGAAGCTTCTTCGAGCTCGCAGAGAGCGAGGGCCACGGCCTGCACATCTCCGTCATAACCATAGGCGAACTGCGACGGGGACTTGATTCTATTCGCCATCGCGGCGATGAAGAACAGGCGCGATCACTTGAAACGTGGATGAGCGAGGTGCTTAGCGGATCCGCCTTGAATGTTTTAAGTATTGGCTCAGACGTCGCGCAACTCTGGGGACGACTTAGGGTTCCAAATCCAGAAAATGAGTTGGATAAGCTGATCGCGGCCACGGCAATCATCCACAATTTGACAGTCGCTACACGCAACGTAAAGCACTTTGCTTCGACTGGCGTTCGAACACACAACCCGTTCGAATAGACGGTCCTAACAAAAAAGCGACGCAACCGGTTGGTCACGTCGCTAATTTCAATCAAAGCTGCGATCGGATCAACGCGCCTCGCTCACAAACTTCGTGACCAGATACGCTTCCATCGCTTCGCTGCCGCCTTCCGAGCCGTAGCCCGATTCCTTCACACCGCCAAACGGCGTTTCCGGGATACCCAGCCCGTGGTGATTGATCGACACCATGCCGCTTTCGATATCCTCACCCACCGACGCCGATGTCGCGCTCGAACGCGTATAAGCGTAAGCCGCTAGACCAAACGGCAGGCGATTGGCTTCCGTGATGGCTTCGTCGTAGGACTTGAACGTGGAGATCGGCGCGATCGGGCCAAACGGCTCTTCCGTCATGATACGAGCCGAGAGCGGCACATTGGCCAGCACCGTCGGTGCAAAGAAGAACCCTTCACGTCCGATGCGCTCACCGCCTGTCAGCACCTTGGCGCCGTGCTCGACGGCATCGGCGACAAGGCGTTCCATCGCCTGCAGGCGGCGGCCGTTGGCTAGTGCGCCCATCTGCACGCCCTCTTCCAGCCCATTGCCGACCTTCAGCTTCTTGGTAGCCGCGACGAAATGCTCGGTGAATTCCTCATAAGCCGACTCTTCGACGATAAACCGCGTCGGCGAAATGCAGACCTGGCCGGCGTTGCGGAACTTGGCGCCAGCCAGCAGCTTGGCGGCGCGCGGGATGTCGGCATCGGCGAAAACCAGTGCCGGCGCGTGGCCACCCAGTTCCATCGTGGCGCGCTTCATGTGCTCGCCGGCCATTGCCGCCAGTAACTTGCCCACCGGCGTCGAGCCCGTGAACGAGATCTTGCGGATCAGCGGATGCGCGATCAGGAACTTGGAGACATCGGCGGGAACGCCAAACACGAGGTTCAGCACGCCGGCGGGCAATCCTGCATCCACGTAAGCCTGAACCAGCGCCGCGCAGCTTGCCGGCGTTTCTTCCGGTCCCTTCAGCACGACCGAGCATCCTGCAGCCAGCGCGGCCGACACCTTGCGCACCGCCTGGTTGATCGGGAAATTCCACGGCGTAAACGCGGCGACCGGGCCGACCGGCTCACGCGTGACGATCTGGCGCACATTTTCCGCGCGGGCCGGGATCACGCGGCCGTACGTGCGGCGCGCTTCCTCGGCGAACCAGTCGATGGTATCCGCTGCGCCCAGCACCTCGATGCGCGCTTCGACCAGCGGCTTGCCCTGTTCCATGGTCATGATGGCGGCAACTTCTTCCGCGCGATCACGCAGATTTTGTGCGGCACGGCGCATCAGCTTGCTGCGTTCGAACGCCGATACCTTGCGCCACGCCTTGAAGCCGCGGCCCGCGGCCTCGGCGGCTTCCGCGAGCTGCTGCTCGCCGGCCAGCGCCAGGCGGCCGATTTCCCCTTCCGTTGCCGGATTGACGACAGCCGTGTCGCGAGCGCCTGCGCGCCATGCGCCATCGATATACAACTGCGTGCTCGGATATTGGGTGTTTTGGCTCATGCGTGGCTCCTGATTGAGTGTGATCGATGAAACCGGTGACAATGCGCGCCAGCGTTGAAAGCGGCGCGATTACTGAACCACCAATGGTAACGCGACCAGCCCGATGTTGCAGGCGGCCGGATTTATCGGCGATGAATGCCTACAAGGAAAGTGCGCACGGTCAGCCATAATTCAAGCGTCCAATCTGGTATCGCTCCATGCCCTTAGCCGCCTTTCAAGACTTACGACGTATTACTTTCAAACCCGGTGGCGCAGAAACGCGGCGCTTTGCGCGAACGCTGATCGCTTGCTTGCTGAGTTTCGGCGCCGCCAAACTCGCGACCTTGCCCGAGCTTTACTGGGCGGTCATTACTACGCTGATCGTGGTTACGCAGCCGAGCCTTAACCAAGCGCTGACGACCGGACGCGACCAGATTATCGGCGCGGTGATCGGCGCGATACTCGGCGTGCTCGGATTGCTCGCCATCGTTCGCGGGGCAGAGCCGCTGGTGGTCTTTGCCATCGAACTCGTGCCGCTTGCGGCGCTTGCCGCGTGGCGTCCGACCTTGCGGCTTGCGTGCGTCACGCTGGTCATCGTGGTGCTGATTCCGGCCAGCGGCGTGGGATCGCCGTTCGAGAGACCTATTGATCGCGTGCTGGAGATTTTGATTGGCGCTGGCGCGGCGCTGGTTGTTGCGTTCCTATTGCCGAACCGGGCGATCAACGCCGCGCACAATCGCGCGGGGGAGATCGTGCAAACGCTCGGGGAGTTGATCGCGCTTTATCTACGCAAGCCTGACGACGCGCGGACGGCGGAAGGATTGCATCGAAGGTCGGCGGCGGCTGAGCAGGCGCTCGACGATGCGATTACCGAGGCTGGTCGGGAGCACATTATCGTGCCGGTGAAAAGGTCGCGCGAGAACGTGATCGACAAGGTCGTGCCGATGCTGACGCGGTTGCATCGCGATGCGCTGTTTCTAGGGCAAGCGTTCGCGGGGGATGTGGGCTTGGCCGGGCGGTTGACTGCGTCGACGCGGGAAGCGTTGGGCGAGACTGCGGATGCGTTCGATGGGTTGGCGAAGGCACTGGCGGCTACGCTCGATGCCGATAAACGGCAGCAGGATGAGAATGTCAAAGCAGCGCGGGAGGCGTTTGAAAGGCTGAGGCAGACGGCGGATAAGGCGAATGCTGCGATGGAGAAGAATACGGTGCTGCCGTTTGTGCTGAATTTGTTGGTGACGGATTTTGGCGATTTGGTGACGACGGTGGAGGGGAAAGAGGGGTAATGCCGGCACCATGAAACAACAAAGCCGACTCAAAGTCGGCTTTGTCCTTTCATACGCCTATGACGCGAAACCTCACATCGGCGGCGCAACCCCATCCTTCTCGACCACGACGCGCGAAGCGGCGTATTCCGTTCCCTTGACCGGGCTGGCGATAATAAACACCTTCTTCCCTGCGACCAGATCCGAACGCGAAGCCGGCGCAAACGTCACCACGGGCACACCTTCCGGCACGGTCACCGTATTCGAGCCGCCCTTATACGAAAGCTTCAGATCACGCCCGCTCGTGCCGGTCACAACCTGATCGACATTCGCATTCGTCATCGTGCTGTTCGGCGCCAGATCCCACGCGTAGTGCCCTTCACCCGTCCCGCGCGCCGCTTCCGGGAACACCAGCACTTCGGTCGCCGTCATCTTGCCATCGGTGCCAGTGGTCGCAGCCGTACCAATAAACGACCCAGCCTTGATATCGCCGAGCTTGATGTTCTTCACAGCCGTCACCGGCGTGTCCTGCTTCATGTCGATGGTCACGGTATCGCCGCTACGACGGTGCACGGTGAGCGTATCGCCGGAGATCGAGACGATATCGCCACGAATGCGCGCGGGCTTCGCAGCCGGCGCCTGGGCCAGCGCAACGCCGGCAAATGCGAGTGCTGCAATCGATACACCCAGTTTCATGCGGATTGACACAGATGCCATGGAGACTCCAGTAGTAATTAGTAAAAAGGCTTAAGCCCCGCCGAACCAGTTATAACCCTGGTTCTCCCAGTAACCGCCGGGATATTCGTTCGTCACGGTGATCGCAACGATGTGCTTCGGATTCTTGTAGCCCAGCTTCGTAGGCATGCGCAGCTTCATAGGAAAGCCGTATTTCGGCGGCAAGACTTGACCGTCGTACGTCAGCGTCAAGAGCGTCTGCGCATGCAGCGCGGTCGGCATGTCGATGCTCGTAGAATAGTTATCGGCGCAATGGAACGCTACGTACTTCGCCGTGGTATCGGCACCTGAACGCTTCAGGAATTCGGCAAAACGCACGCCGCCCCACTTGCCTATCGCGCTCCATCCTTCAATGCAAATGTGACGCGTGACCTGGCTTTCCTGCGGCAGCGCACGCAATTCATCAAGAGTCCAGACGTTCTTGCCCTTCACCAGACCGCCGACGGGCAGCTTGTAGCTGGCGGCATCGACCATGGGGACATCGTCTATGTCGTAGAACGCGTTGAAAGGGAACGGCCGCGTGATCATCGACTCGGGATACGTCGGCGCGAGCTTGTTGGGATCGAAGAGGACAGCTTGCGCGTCATCATTGAAACGCGACATGGTGCGCAGCACGGTGTTGACGGACTTGTCGTCGGAGATGTTGCAGCCGGACAGCATCATCAAGCCGCCCAGCGACAAGATGCGCTTGCCAAAGAGACGCCGCGCGGGCGCCTTCAATTCGTTGCGTGCGTCCTTGAGGATATTGTCGACATCGAGATGCTTCGCAATCAGTTCGCTCTTTCGGTTCAACATGATCAACGGCCCCGGATCATCAATAACAACGAGCGTGGAACGAGGGCGACCATCACCACGTGCAGCACGAAAAATGCGACCAGGAAACTCATCGCGAAGAAATGAACGACGCGCGCTCTGTCGTAACCGCCCATCAAGTCACGCAATAATGGAAATTGCACCGACTTCCAGATCGCGAGTCCCGACAGGATCACGATGACGATGTCCACGATAACCGCAAGATAAGCCGCCTTCTGCACGGCGTTATAGTGCGACAGATCGTCGTGCTTGAGCTTGCCGGTGAGCGCGGCACGCAGATCGCCGATAAGACTCTTTACGCTGAGAGGGAACAGTTTGCGGCGAAATCGTCCGGACACGATGTTCATCGCAATGTAGATCAGGAAGTTGACGACCAGCACCCACATGGCCGCGAAGTGCCACAGCAACGCGCCGCCGAGCCATCCGCCCAACGTGATGCTGGCCGGAAAGACCAGCGCCGGAAAAATGGGCGAAGCGTTATAGACCTGCCAGCCGCTCGTGACCATGACCACGACCGCAAGCGCATTGACCCAGTGCGTGATGCGAACCCAGCCGGGCTGCATGGCGCGGGGCTTCGCCACGGGTGTCACGGATCGAGTCGATGGTTGAGCCAAATTCGCCTCGCAAGAAAAAAGTGATGCGACCGTTACCGGCGTCGCTTGATCGCATCTTAACGATACCGCGCTGATGAACGCATGACACGTTAATGACTTTTTTGTCATCTTTCCGGCGCATGGGAGGCGGATCGTTAGAATGAGGTTCTTCGCAACCTACGCGCGTTCGAGCGCAACACACCCGCCGCATGACCATTCTCGTTATAGAAGACGACCGCAAGACCGGCGACTATCTGAAGAAGGGGCTGACGGAGTCCGGGTATCAGGTCGACCTGATTCGCAACGGCGCCGATGGCCTGCATCAGGCTCTGGCGCACCCGTACGAGCTGATCGTGCTCGACGTGATGCTGCCCGGCCTCGATGGCTGGCAGATCATGCAGGCGCTGCGCACCAAACGCGACCTGCCGGTGATCTTTCTCACGGCGCGCGACCATGTGAGCGATCGTATCCATGGTCTGGAACTCGGCGCCGATGATTACCTCGTAAAGCCGTTTTCGTTCACCGAACTCGTGCTACGCATTCGCACGTTACTGCGGCGCGGCGTGATCCGTGAATCGGATGTGTTCCAGGTCGCGGATCTTCATGTGGATGTCTTGCGGCGCAGAGTGACTCGCCAGGGAATCGACATCGCGCTGACGAACAAGGAATTTGCGTTGCTGCATCTCTTCTGCAAACGACAAGGTGAGGCGTTGTCGCGCACGCTGATTGCATCGGAAGTGTGGGACATGAATTTCGACAGCGACACCAATGTGGTCGACGTCGCCATCAAGCGCCTGCGCGCCAAACTCGACCAGCCCTTCGATATCAAGCTCATCCACACGGTGCGCAGCATCGGCTATTCGTTCGGCGCGACCGGAGAGTCGCATTGAATCCGATGCGTTCGCAATCGCTCGTTGTCCGCATCACGATCCTCTTTGCGTTGATTGTATGCGTAGTGGTGAGCATGGTCGGCGGATCGCTTTATCACGCAACGAGCTTGACCCTGTCGACGCGCGCCGATTATCAGTTGATCGGGCGTGTCGAACATTTCCGCTCGCTGCTGCACGACCTCTATACGATCCAGGAAATCGAAGCGCGGCCACGGCTCTTTGAAACCATGCTCGGCGATCGCCAGGATGTGATCATTTTCCGGCGGCCGGGCGTGGCGCCGTTTATCAATGTGAATCCGGAGAACCTGCCGTTGCCGCCGGTGGTTCCGGTGCCGGTGAATCGCGCGGTGGATCTCGACGCGCTCTATGAAGGTACGCGTCCTGACGGCGTGCGCATGCGCTGGGTCGCGGCTCAGGCGCAAGTGGGCGATACCGGGCAAGTAGTGGAGATCATCGCTGCACACGTGATGACACAGGAGGCGCGCGTGTTGTCGACGTATCTCGTGCGCGTGTGGATCAACGTGGCGATTGCTGTTCTGGTCACGGCGCTGCTCGCGTGGTGGGTATCGAGTCGCGGCCTCACGCCCTTGCGCAAGATGGCCGATAAAGCCGCCGAAATCACGCCCAATACGCTTTCCGCACGACTCGATGTCGGGAACACGCCGACCGAGTTGCAGAGCCTGGCGGTATCGTTTAACGCGATGCTGGACCGCTTGTCGACCGGGTACGAACGCTTGCTGCAGTTCTCGGCCGATCTCGCGCATGAGGTGCGTACGCCCATCGGCGTGTTGATCGGGCAGACACAGGTCACGCTCGCCCACACGCGCAGCGAAAGCGAATACAAGAGCGTGCTGGAGTCGAATCTGGAGGAGCTCGAGCGGCTGGGACGCATTGCGCAGAACATCCTGTTCCTCGCGCAAGCGGATCACGAGCGGCAGGAAATCGAGCGCACTACATTGAACACGTGCGAGCAGCTCGAGACCATCGCGACCTACTTCGAAGGTCTCGCCGATGAACGCAATCTCAGCTTCGATGTTCAGGCCGAAGGCGAGATGTTCGTCAACGAGATCATGTCGCGGCGCGCGATCAGCAATGTGGTGGTGAACGCCGTGCGATATGCAGAGCCCGGCACGACGATTCGCCTGACGGGCAGCGAAGACGCGCAGGGCGCGCGTATCGTGATCGGCAATCAGGGCGAGCGTGTATCGCCGGATGAACTCGCGCGCTTGTTCGACCGGTTTTACCGAGGCGATGCCGCGCGCAGCGAGTTCACGGAATCGAGCGGCCTCGGACTCGCGATCGTGCAGGCCATCATGCGGCTGCATGGCGGGTCGGCATCGGCGAGCTGTTCGGCGAGCGGGTGGATCGAGTTCACGTTGCAATTCGCCGCTCGCTCACAACAGTCCGTCACGCGCCGCTGACCGTTTAATCCACCTCGCCGGCCTGCAATGCCAGTTCCTGCCGGGCGGCCAGCATACCGTGGATCTGCGATACAACCGCCGCGCCCTCACCCACCGCCGCGGCCACGCGTTTCGTCGATGCCGAGCGCACATCGCCGATTGCAAACACGCCCGGCACGCTGGTTTCGAGCGCCGTCGCGCCGTCCATGTGGCCGCCATGCGCCTCCGGGCCCGTCAGCACAAAACCCTTGCCGTCCGTACTCACGTTGCATCCGGTGAGCCAGGCCGTATTCGGATCGGCACCGGTGAACAGGAACAGATGCCGCACGTCGAGCTTCAGCGGGCCGTCAGGCGTCTTGCAATGCACGGCGGCGAGCGTACGGCCGTCGCCCTGCAGTGATTCGATCTGCGTGCGCGTATGCACGGTCACGTTCGGCAACGACGCGATCCGGTCAATCAGATACCGGGACATGCTTGATTCCAGCCCCGCGCCTCGGATCAGCAAATGCACGCGCGCCGCGTGCGATGCCAGATAAACCACTGCCTGCCCCGCCGAATTGCCGCCGCCGACAAGCACGACTTCCGAACCCTTGCACAGCTTGGCCTCGACCGGCGACGCCCAGTAATACGTGCCCCGCCCCTCGAATTTCTCGAGTCCATCGATCGCAGGCCGCCTGTACGCCGCGCCCGTCGCGATCACGACCGTGTGCGCGGTGACGCGCGTGCCGTTCATCAATTCGATCTGAATGGGCGTGCAATCGCAATGCAGCGCCTTGATCTCGGTCGGAATGGCAATATGCGCGCCGAACTTCTGCGCCTGCACGAACGCTCGACCGGCGAGCGCCTGACCTGAAATACCGGTCGGAAAGCCGAGATAGTTTTCGATGCGCGAACTTGCGCCCGCCTGCCCGCCCGGCGCGCGGCAATCGAACACCGAGACCGACAAACCTTCGGACGCCGCGTACACGGCCGTCGCCAATCCGGCCGGTCCGGCGCCGACGACGGCGACATCGTAGATATGCGCGGGATCGAATTCCGGCAACCAGCCCAGTTGCGACGCGAGCTGGTTTTCATCGGGCGCACGCATCACCGTGCCATCGGGGCAAATGACGAGCGGAAAGTCCACCTTCGATGTCGAGATCCGTTCCAGCAATGCGATGGCTTCCGGATCGGTACAGGCATCGATCACGGTATGCGGATAACCGTTGCGGCTCAGGAATCCTTGCAGCGATACCAGCCGTCCATCGTCCGACTGACCGACCAGGATCGGCCCGCTGCCCTTTTCGATCAAACCCACGCGGCGCAGGATCAGCGAACGCATGATCCGCTCGCCGAGATCCGCTTCGGCCACGAGCAACGCACGCAGCCGATCCGGCGCGATCAGGATGGCTTCAACGTCATCGATCGCGTGGCCATCGACCAGAGCCGGTTTCCCCGACAACTGCCCGACTTCCGCCACGAATTGCCCGGGCTCCGATTCGACCACCAGATGCACATGCCCGAGTCCGTCGCGCCGCGTGATCCGCACGTGGCCGTTGAGCAACACGAACATGCCGGGACCCGGCGAGCCGACTTCGAACATCAGCTCGCCGGCGCGGTAGTACTTGATCGCGCCGAACCCGCGCATGCGGTCGATTTCATCGACAGTCAGGTGCGGGTACATCTGG
>NZ_CAXTGZ010000120.1:0-13956 GCF_964243625.1 uncultured Caballeronia sp. | reverse complement strand
ACGCGACGCTCGACGCGCTGCATGGCGCCCGCGGCGAAAAGGTGATCGACTGGAACACGATGCAGACCCAACCCGTCGCACCGGTGAACGTGACGGGGGCGTCGTTTCATTACGTCGATAACGGCATCGACTCCGGCGAAGTGATCTTCGACGTGCTGAAGACACCGATTCATGCAGACGACACCATCCTCGAGCTGCGCTGGAACAATTTCAACCTGAGCCTTTTCCCCGCGCTGGAAGGCGGCCTTTCCGCGATGGCGGATCGCTTCACGAAGGTGGCGCTTTGACCGCGCGACCCGTGCATCCGCGCCACCCTCTGCACCTGACTCGCCAAACGCCGGAGATACGACGATGAACGTTCCTTATCATCCTGAAGTGATGGACGCCGAAAGCGCCATTGCCGATTGCACATTCACCGGATGGCACGCGGAGCTTGCGCCTGAAGCGTTATTACCGGCGCTTGGAGAACTCTTCTGCGGGGAGCCTTCGCGTCAAGGCGCGACTATCGCACTGTTCGTAGCCAAGGCAGACGCCCGGGCGCTCGACGCGTTCACCGCCCGCGCGATTGCCGAAGGCGTGATCGATAGCGTCCAATCCTTCGATGACCATGTCCTGCTCACGACATCACGCTGGACTTTCTGGCAGCAACCGCGCCCGTGGCTGAAGGCAACTGCCTCGGGCGCCATGCCATCGACCTACACCGTAACGCAGGATCGTCGTCATCCGGTGCGCCCGCCGAATGCGAAAGGGACAATATACGAGCGTTATTTTCCGTTGATAGGCATGACGTTGAGCTTGCGCACGGTCGACCCGCAAGCCGACGCCGACGTCTTCAGCGAATGGATGAACCTCGATCGCGTTGCCTACTTCTGGGATCAGAAAGGCACGCGTGCGGAACATGCTGCGTATCTGGAAGAGCGGCTGGCGGACCCGCACGTGCATCCGATGATCGGTTATTTCGACGACAAACCTTTCGGGTATTTCGAGTTCTACTGGGCGAAGGAAGATCGCCTGGGGCCGTTCTACGATGCCGGCGATTTCGACCGCGGCCTGCATTTGCTTATAGGCGATGCGCAGTTCCAAAGCTCGGGCAAGCTCAAGGCTTGGTGGAGCGGGGTGCTGCACTACATGTTTATAGATGAACCTCGCACGCAGCGCCTGGTTGGCGAACCGCGTATCGATCATGTGCGGCATATCGCGTACATGCACAGGATGGGGTTTTATACGCTCAAGGAATTCAACTTCCCGCACAAGCGCGCCGCGCTCACGGTGCTGGAGCGGCAGACCTTCTTCGATACGTTCAAGTTCTGAGCACGGCTAGAACACGGCGATCATCACCACACCGATCGCCGCGAGCGCCGCGCCGCCAATGCGCAACCACGTGGCCGGCCGCACTTCGAATCCGAGCAGGCCGAAGTGATCCAGCAACACCGACGTGATAACCGCCGAAATCACCACGATGGTCGTGAACGTTGCCGAGCCGAGTTTTTTCGTGATGAGCAGCGTACACATCAGGAACAACACGTTGCACAGGCCGCCGATGTACGCCCACCAAGGGACATCGGCGAGTTTCGAAATGCTTGTCTTCAGCGGGAAGCCGAGAAAGGGCATGGCGGCAAGCAGGCAGGCCGCACCGATTGCATAAACAATGAAAGCCGCGACTATCGGCGCCTGGATCGTCTTGAGCAGCGCCGAGTTGCTGCCCGACTGCAGCGGATTGGAGATGCCGGCAAGGATCGCAAAGAACGCAGGAAGCCATTGCATGGACGCACGCTCACTTGTCTGAGAGACGGGCATCGCGGAAGGCGTCCGGGCCCGATATGGGTTCGAGCATGATCGGCCGGTTCTCTGCCGCCGACCGATAGATCGCTTCCATGATGCGCTGGTCCTGCAGACCTTCTTCGCCGGGTGTTCCCGGCGTGCGTCCAGTCAGCACGCATTCGGCCATGTGGTCCATCTCCGCGCCGAACTGGTTTTTCTCCTCCGACACACGTTCTTCCGATACCTCGACATCCTCGCGTGCGGCAGACCTGTGATTCACGTAAAGCCGGATGCCTTTGTACGAGAACGCCGGGTCGAGCTTGACGGTCGCGGTCTGGAAGTGAAGCCTCGCGTGCCGCGATTCATGTGCGTCGTAGGCCGCTGAAAAACGCCCGACGACGCCTGATGGAAACCGCATCTGCCACGCGACATTCTCTTCGATCTCGGTGAAACGTACATCACCCGGCGTGCTCCACACCCACGCCATCACTTCGACGGGTTCCTCACCCGTCACGAAGCGCGCGAAGTTCAGGCAGTAAAGTCCGATGTCAGGCAATGAACCGCCGCCCGCGAGCTTCGCTTCGTGACGCCACTGGCTTGCGTCATCCTGTACCTGGCCGTTGTGCGCCTCAATGATCTTGAGCTTGCCGAATTCACCCGAGCGCACCATTTTTGCGACGTCGCGATTGTGCGGTTCATATTGCAACCGATAAGCGACCATCAACTTGACGCCGGCATCAGCGCAAGCTTCAACCATTTCGAGCGCCTCGGCCGACGTGTTGCTGAGCGGCTTCTCGCACAGCACGTGTTTGCCGATCCGCGCAGCCTGGATGACTTGCTCATGATGCATGCCGTTCGGCGTCACGATATAAACCGCCTGCACATCTGCATTGTGCGCAAGCTTGTCCCACTCGTCGTATGCGTAGACCGCGTCCGCCAGCACCCCGTATTGCGCTGCAACGCGCCGGCCTTTTTCCGTATCGCCGGTCATGACGGCGGCAAGCTTGCATAGCTTGCACGACGCAAGCGCCGGCAGGATGGAGTCCAGACTGAGACGGCCTAGCCCAATGACGGCAAATCCCACGCGTTGTCCGGGTGCAAGCGGTGGGTCTTCGGGCGATGCGCGCCGCTCGCTTGCGGCAACGAACGGTGGGCGCGCTTCCGGGTGATCCTGATTCGGTACGGACATGTGTGCTCCACAAGTCGATATTCAGGTTGTGGCCCGGCGTGGCCAGGCATCAATGATTTCGTGCAGCACGGAGCATTCCCGCGAATTCGCGTGACGAATGTCTATCGACGAAACTTGAACAGGTATTTGAATCCGGCAGCGAATGCAGGAGAATGGCAGGCGTTGCTTCACATCCGATCGAACGACCACTGTCAGAAAAGAGGAATCCATGAGCCAGATGAAACCCATCGATTACGCGGATGCCGCGCCGGAAGTGAAGGCCGTCTACGACGATATCAAGGAGAAACGGGGCGTCCCGGACGTCAACAACTTCTGGAAGTTCATCGCGCAGCATCCGCCAACGCTTGCGCGGACCTGGGACAGCATCAAGGACGTGACGGCGCCAGGCGCGCTCGATCCGCTCGTGAAGGAGTTGCTGTACGTCGCGGTGAGCGTAACGAACAATTGCGGCTATTGCGTCGCGAGCCACACGGCCGCCGCGCGTCGCGCAGGCATGACCGATGAGATGTTTGGCGAGCTGATCGCCGTGGTCGGCATGGCCAACGAGACCAACAGGCTTGCGGTGGGATACCGCGTGCCTGTTGATCCTGCGTTCGAGTGAGATTCCGATGACCACCGGATGGCGTATGTCCTACGCTTCGGAGCGAGGATGCGGCGCGTCGTCGAATGCGCCCCACACCGACTGATCGAAATTCACCATCGACCCGGTCATCATCCCTGAGTCATCGCTCGCCAGGAATGCAACGGCCCGCGCAGCTTCCTCCGGCGCAATCAGCCTTCCGAAAGGTTGCCTGGCCGCGGCCTGTTCAAGCCAGTCATCGGCGGCGCCGTGATAGTCCCGCTGAATCCGGTCCTCGCCGTCCGACGCCATCCATCCGAGGTTCAGGCCGTTCACGCGAATGCGGTTGCGCAACAACGCATACGCGGTGTTTTGCGTGAGCGTGGCGAGCGCGCCCTTCGATGCGCAATACGCCGCAATGAACGGTTGCCCCGCCATGGCCGACATGGAGCCGATGTTCACTATCGCCCCTTGGATATGTTCGCGCCGCATGACCTTGACCGTCTCCTGCATCAGGAAGAACGGCGCGCGAACGTTGGTCGCGAACATCCGGTCGAAGAGTGCGGGATCGGTATCGAGGATCGTGCCGCGATCAGTCAACGCCGCCGCGTTGACCAGGATATCGATACGGCCAAAGCGCGCGTCTGCTGCCCCGATCACCGCGCGGCAATCTTCAACCTGCGATAAATCCGCCTGCACGTAATGCACATCCGCGCCACTAGCCGCGCTCAACTCGCGGGCCTTGAGCTCGCCCTTGTCATGCGAGCGCCCGCAGATCACCACGCCCGCCGCACCGCGCTCAACGAACAACGCAGCGACCGCCGCGCCGAGTCCCTGCGTGCCGCCCGTAACCACGGCCACCTTGCCATTGAACTGTCCCATCGATTTCGTCTCCGTTGTTGGTAGATCCTGCGTTGCGTCGGGTTCGCCCCCAGACTTGCTCAGTGGAAACGATATTCCAAATATCGGAATGAAGGAGTATTCAGTGCGTGTTCTGTTCGAATATTTCAGGCGATCACACAGGATGGTCCGAAACGCGTTGGCCTGCTTCCCAACGTGCTGGACCGCAACAAGTACGAAATCACAGCGTTCACCATCTCGAACGACTATGAAGGCATCGGTGTGCCGAGGCTTCGCCGCTTTGTCAGCGACACGCTCAAGAACCGCGAAGCAAACGGTTCCGCCGGCCACATCCATGAGCAATGGAGTTGCCCGACCGCACACGAAAGTGGTCCCGGTGCCGGTTCCAATCCAGCATCGGAAATAACATTATCCGGAATCGGTCGTTTTGCGCCGTGAAAGGCGTCTCTATACTTTGACGCTCGAGCTGCAGGCAATTCCGATTCCCGGACCCCGCGCGCACCAAACACCACACAAGGAATGAAAGCATGACTTCAGCGCAGGGAGCTGCCTCGACATCTCGTCTCGATGCCGCATTGGCCGCCTTGCCGGCACTGGCGGAAAAGATCGGCGAAAACAGCGCTGCGCGAGAGTTGCGGCGCGAGCTTCCATTCGACGGTTTCGCGGTGTTTCGCAAGTCGGAGCTCGGCTTGCTGCGCATTCCGGTCGAATGGGGCGGCCTTGGCGGGTCGCTCGAGGACTTGTTCCAGGTGATCGCCACGATCGGCGCAAAAGAGTCTAACGTTGCGCACGCATTGCGCATTCACTATGACCTGACCGAGTCGCTGTTGCTCGCGCCGAGATCGGAATTCAACGACAAACAAATCGGCCGCGTACTCGAAGGCGCGATTTTCGGCGGCGCTTCAACCGAGCGCGGCACGTCCCGCCCGGGCGAGATCGGCACCGTGCTGAAACGCGATGGTGAACACTTCCGGGTGAGCGGCAAGAAATACTATTCGACGGGAACCGCGTTCTCCGACTTCGCGCGCATCAATGTGCAAAACGAAGAGAACGAACCGGTCAGTATCGTCATTCCGGTCAATCGGGAGGGCGTACAAGTGCTCGATGACTGGGACGGCATGGGCCAGCGGATGACCGCGAGCGGCAGCCTCGTTTTGGATAACGTCCAGGTGTTCGCACACGAAGTCATGAAGCGCGGTTACACCACGCTTGCGGGAAGACACGGCGGGGCGTTGCGGCAATTGCACCTGGTCGCGGTGGCTGCCGGCATCGTGCGCAATGTTGTAGCGGATGCCGAGAACTACGTACTCAATCATGGACGGCCGGTGCTGCACAGTCCGGCTGAATCAGCGCGCACGGATCACTTCATCCAGCAGGTCGTGGGCGACCTCGGGGCGCACAGTCACGCAATCGATGCACTCGTGCAACAGAACGCCCGCGTGCTCGATCGCTCGGCAAATGCAATCCGCAATCAAGACGGTAACGCCGAAGAACGCGTGCTGCAAGGTGCGCTCGCCACCGCGAAGACGCAGATCGTGGTGAGCAAGCTGGCGTTGCACGCTGCAGAACGTCTGTTCGAGGCGGGCGGCGCATCGGCCACATCGCGCGTGCACAACTTCGATCGTCACTGGCGTAATCTGCGCACGATCTTCAGCCACAACCCGCTGCTGCACAAGGCGCGCGTGATCGGCAATTATCAGTTGAACGGCGACACGACCCATCTGACGGAAGGGCGCGTGTTCTGAACGATTTTCACGAAGGATCCATCGAGGAGATGCACGATGAGCGCAGCGCTGATTCCCAATACCGATGATATTGCCGTCACACCGTTATCCGCGCATATCGGGGCGGAGATTCATGGCGTCGACCTGACGCGGCCGCTCGGCTCAGGGCAGGTTGCTGCGATTCGTGCAGCGTTGCTCAAGTGGCGTGTCGTGTTCTTCCGCGAGCAATTCCTGACGCACGAACAGCACGTGGCGTTTTCAGCGCAGTTTGGAGCGCTGACGCTCGGGCATCCCGTATTCGGGCATGTCGATGGTCATCGCGAAATCTATTCCATCTCGAAGTTCAGGAAAGCAACGCGCTTTGAAGGGCCGTCGCTCCTGCGTCCATGGACGGGCTGGCATACGGATGTCACTGCTGCGGTGAATCCGCCGTTTGCATCCATACTTCGAGGCGTGACCATTCCTCCATACGGTGGCGATACGCAATGGACCAATCTCGTGGTCGCGTACGAAAAATTGTCGGCGCCGCTGAGGGGTTTTATCGATGGCTTGCGCGGGATTCACAAGTTCACGGCGCCGGCGGGTGCAAGTGGAACCAATGCGTTCGAACAGGCAGTGAAAGAACGCACGCTGGTAAGCGAACATCCGCTCGTGCGCGTGCATCCGGAAACGGGCGAGCGTGCGCTTTACGTGAGTCCGAGCTTCCTGAAAAGCATTGTTGGCGTGACGCCCCGCGAAAGCCAGGCGATTCTCGAATTGCTCTGGGAACACGTGACGCGTCCGGAGTTTACGGTGCGCTTCAAGTGGGAGAAGGGCAGTGTCGCATTCTGGGACAACCGCTCGACCGCGCACCTCGCGCCTTCGGATATCTTCGATCTGGAATTTGACCGGCAGTTGTATCGAACGACGCTCGTTGGCGATGTTCCGGTCGGACCGGATGGCCGTGCTTCAGTAGCGCTGGAAGGATCGCCGGTCGATGCCGCTGCGGCGGTTGAACTCAACTGACAGATCTGACAGATGGCGGGTGGCGTCGGGCTTTCAATCCCGACCCCACCCGCAACGTTACACCGCGCCCACCGGCGCATTGAAATCCGCCAGGATATCGTCACGCAGTCGCACGAACGCGGGATCACTCTTCCGGCGCGGCCGCTCCAGCCCCACGTGCACCACCTTGCTTATGCTTCCAGGCCGCGCCTGCATCACCACGACGCGATCCGCCAGGAACACAGCCTCGTCAACATCGTGCGTCACGAGAACCATGGTGATGCGTTCGCTCTCCCAGATGCGTTGCAGCTCGTTTTGCATCCGGCTGCGGGTAAGCGCATCGAGCGCTCCGAAGGGTTCATCGAGTAGCAACAGCTTGGGACGATTCACGAGCCCGCGCGCAATCGATACCCGTTGCGCCATGCCGCCCGACAACTGATGCGGATGATGTCCTTCATACCCCTTCAGTCCAACCAGTTCGATATGCTCGGCCACGGCGCGGCGCTTTTCCTCTTTGCTGCGTCCCGAGTTCCTGAGCGCGACGGCAATGTTCTGTTCGACATTGAGCCATGGGAACAGCCGATGATCCTGGAACACGAGGCCACGCGCGAGGTCCGTGGTGCGTATGCGCTCCCCGCCGAATTCGATATTGCCGTCGAACTGGTCGTCGAGACCCGCGATCAGGCGCAGCAATGTGGACTTGCCACAACCGCTCGCGCCGACGATCGCGACGAATTCGCCGCTGCTCACGTTCAGGTCTATGCCATCCAGTACCGGCGGCACGTTGGTATCGCCCGCAAAACGCTTCGCTACACGATGCAGGTTGAGCTCATTCGCCCGGGTTGCGGCAAGAGTCGCCATAAGTTCGGAATCCATATGAAGTAAGAAACAGCGGGAATCAGGCGGTCGGATCGTGAAACCAGCGCCGCTGCACGGCACGCGCCAGAGAGTTCAACGCCCACCCGGTGATACCGATCACGATCACGCCGAAGACCACGAGATCCATGCGGAATTGTTCGCTGCCATCGACCAGCGTATTGCCAATGCCGCTGCCGGCAACCAGCAGATACTCGGCGCCGAGCGTCGCGAGCCACGAATAGATCAGCGCGAGATAGACGCCTGTGAAGATGGACGGCAAAGCCGCGGGGATCACGATGCGCGTCACCGTTTGCCATTTGCTGTAACGAAACACGCGTCCTACATCGAGCAGTTCGGGCGCGACCGCGCGAATGCCATCGCTCGTGTGCGCCACCACGGGCACAAGCGCTGCCAGCGACAAGAACACGACCTTGGCGAGATCGCCGAGACCGAACCAGACCGAGATCAGCGGGATCCACGCAAACAGGGAAACCTGTTTGAACGTATTGAAGCTCGGCCCGACAAGCCGGTTGGCAAAAGGCGACACGCCAAGCAATGCGCCCAGCGCAAGTCCAAGGCTTGCACCGAGCGTAAATCCCGTCAATTCGCGCGCAAGCGATGCGGAAAGCGCGCGCCACAATGCGCCGGTTCTGACCTGATCGACCGCGGTATGCCAGACCTGCGCAGGCGAAGTCATCATGCCGTGTCCCGTCACCGTGTTGCGCGACAGATACCACCAGGCCGCGAAGGCCGCGACTGGAATGACCCAGCCGCGCCAACGGCCGTTGTTGCCCGAAGCATCGGCGCCGGTAATGGCGCCGGAGCCGGATTCGAGTTCAAGAGACGATGCAGACATAAGCCAGCTCCTTCATGCCAGCCGTGGCGGCGATAACCTGTTCTCGAGCAGCGTGAGCAACCGGTCTGCCGCATAACCGATCGCACCGACGATCAGCACCGAGGCAAGCACGAGATCCAGTTGAAACAACTGGCGCCCGTACACGATCAGATATCCCAGTCCTTCCGACGAAGCCACCAGTTCCACGACTACAAGCGTCAACCACGCCTTGGTGAATGCAAGACGAATTCCGGTGCCGATCACAGGCACGGCCGATGGCAGGACCACGCTGAATATCTTCTGAAAGGGGGAGTACTTGAAGACGCGCGCAACGTCGAGGTAGGCGGGGGGCGTCTTGCGAAATCCCTGCAGCGTGCTGAGCGTGACGGGCACCAGTGCCGCATGTCCAATCAACAGATACTTGAGCGGCTCGCCGATCCCGACCACGATCATCAGGAAGGGCAGCCACCCGAGAACCGGCACCTGGACCACGGCGTTGAAACTCGGAAGAATGTACGCCTCAGCGGTGCGCGACAATCCGAGCAAACCGCCCAAAAGCAAACCCAGCACAACGCCACCCGCAAACCCGATCGCGACGCGCGAGAGACTTGCGCTCACGTGCATCCATAGGTCACCGGTTCTGGCAAGACCGCTGAGGGTATCGAAGACAAGCACGGGCGACGGCAGGATCTGCGCCGAGATCCAGCCGTAATGCGAGCCGAGTACCCATGACAACGCGACCGCAGCGGGCAGCAGCCACGGCAGCGCAGTCCAGCCGATCGAGCGTGCGGCAAGCACGGCACGGCGGTCTGCATGAAGTGTTTCAGATGGACTGCCGGGCAATAAAGCGCGGGCAATGCTATTTGCCATGGTCGGATTCTCCGTGGAATGCATGCAGCAGCTAATGCGCTTACGATTTGATCGGCTTGCCGGAGGCGTCGAAGCGTGGCCAGTAGTTCTCCAGCTTCAAGGTCTTCAACGCCTGGTCGAGGTACTTCGGTTCGAACCAGCCGTTCACGGTGACAGGTTGACGGATCAGGTTCAGGCGCAAGGCGTCATCTGCAACGGATTGATAGCGGGCCACAATAAAAGGATCGAGCAACGGCGAACTGCGGTCTTTCAGCGACTGGTTTGCGTACTCCGATTCCCACGATTCGACCGGCACGCCGCTCTTCGCCCAGAGCGTGAACAGCGCACCTCGATTCGGTTCTTCCGATGACCATTGCGCCGCCTGGACCACCGACGTCACGACTTTTTGAACGACGTCCGGGTGATCGCGCTCGAAGTCATCGAGCACGAGCAGATGCGCCTGACGTGTGTACTGCAGGCCGCCATCACGTGACGCATAGATGATTTTCGCGAGTCCCTGGCGTTGCAACTTGAAGAGCTTGAAGTCGAGGAACACGGCATCGACGCCTTTCGATGCCAGCGCTGCTTGCGAAGCGGCGTCGTCGAGATTGATGACACGCAGGTCCTTTTCGGACAATCCGTTGACCTTCAGGACGTTGTCGGCGACGAGCTGAAGATTGGTGCCTCTGAATATCGCGACCCGCTTGCCCTTGAGGTCCTTCACTGTCTTGATGTCGGAATCGGGCGGCACGGCGAGATAAACACCAGTACGTACATTCGATTCAATCAGCAACTTGGTCTTGAGTCCGTTCGCTCGCCCGAGTACGGCGGGCAGATCGCCCTGATAGGCGAAGTCGATCTGATGGTTTGCAAGCGCTTCGTTGACAGCGGGCCCGGCGCCCTTGAAAAAGAGCCACTGGACCTTGATGCCGTCGGGCGCGAGTGCATCTTCAACGCGATGCTGCAATTGCGCCGTCGCCGCGGGCGAGCCGCCGAAGACTGGCGGGTCGCCATAGCCTTGGGTGGCAACGCCTATTCGCACGATTGCCGGTCCAGCAGCAAACGCACCGGTGACTGCGGCCAGACCGAGTGTGACCAGAAGATTACGAAGAAATAGCCGTGTCGTCATTTATTGGAATGGAAAGTGGAGGGAGGGCCGCGCCGGATAGAAATCAGCACGGCTGCAGCAGACTTATCGGGCACCGCGTATCGCACGGCTGCGCTGGCCGTCGATACCGACCGGAACATCACCGTGTACCGTCGCGCGACGCACGACACGGCGCGCGCCTTCATCGTAGTCGGCGACTGCGTAGTGCTGCGTTGCCCGGTTGTCCCAGATGGCGACATCGCCCTGATTCCAGCGCCAGCGCACCGTGTTTTCGAGGCGGGTGATGTGATCGTGGAACAGTTCTTTCAGGCGGTCAGAATCGCGTTGCGACAAGCCGACGAAACGCTGCACGAAGTGACCGAGCACGAGACTGCGCTCGCCGGTTTCCGGATGCACGCGAACTACCGGATGCTCGGTCTCATACACCGTCGAGGTGAATTGGTCGCGATACGCAAGCTCGGCGTCGGTGCTCGGCGCGCTGCGGTTCGCCGCGTAGTCGTAGGTGTTCGTGTGGATTGCCCGCAATGAATCGGCAAGCGCGCGCAGCGGCTCCGGTAGCCGTTCGTATGCTTCCACGGTGTTCGCCCAGACCGTGTCGCCGCCAGCGGGCGGAATCACCACGCCGCGCAGGATCGAGATCTTCGGATAGGCTTCGACGAAGGTCACGTCGGTATGCCACGAGTTCGCGCGATTGCCGTTCTTCGAGTCGAGTTCGAGCAGGCGGCTGGTGTTCGCAACCGACGGCACCGTAGGATGCGCCACCGTCTCGCCAAAGAGCCTGGCGAAGGCTTCCTGTTCGGTATCGTCGAGATGCGATTGCCCGCGAAAGAAGATGACCTTGTGCTTGAGCAGCGCCGCGTTGATTGCGGCGTGCGTGGAGCTGTCCAGATCCGAGCCGAGACGCACGCCACGGATTTCAGCGCCGATCCGGCCGCCGATCGCATGAATGTCGAGTTCGAGAGAGGGCTCAGCTTGCACTGCAGGCGTAGCAATGAGTGTCATCGGATGTTCCTTTTAAAGGTGGAATGGCTTTTCTCATCGACGATGGCGAAAAGCTGTGGCGCCGATAAATTGAAGCATCCGGACACGTGCGCGGCAACGAAGCGATTGGACTAAGCTTTACAGCTCGGATGCGGGAATCGATAGCACGGGCGTCTAAACCGCCAATGCCGCCTGCCGTTCGGTTTCGTGACGATTGACCGGCCGCTTGAGCCCGAGATTTTCGCGCAGCGTATGGCCCTCATAGTCGCTGCGAAACAATCCACGACGGCGCAGCTCCGGCAGCACCAGCTCGATGAAGTCGTCGAGTCCGCCGGGTAACGTCGGCGGCATCACGTTATAGCCGTCTGCACCGTAGTTGACGAAACGCTCCTCGAGCTGGTCGGCAATATCCTGCGCAGTCCCGACGAGTTGCCAGTGACCGCGTGCACCGGCAACACGCAGGTAAAGCTGCCTGATGGTGAGGTTCTCGCGCCTTGCGAGTTCTATCGTCAGGGCCTGACGGCTCTTGCTTGCGTTGGTTTCGGGCAACTCGGGAATCGGGCCGTCGAGGGGATAATCGGATAAATCGATACCACCGGTCAGGCCCGACACAAGCGCGAGGCCGACCACGGGATCGACCAGCGACTGCAGCGCTTCGAACTTTTCTTGCGCTTCGGATCGCGTGCGCCCGACGATCGGGAACACGCCGGGCATGATCTTGAGATCGTCCGGCTGACGGCCATGTACCGCAAGACGGCCCTTCACATCGGCATAGAAGTCGATTGCATCCTGCAGCGTTTGCTGGGCGGTGAAGATCACTTCCGCAGTGCGCGCGGCGAGGGCGCGGCCGGACTCGGACGATCCCGCTTGCACCAGGACCGGTTGTCCCTGCGGCGATCGCGCTACGTTGAGCGGTCCCTTGACCTGGAAGAAGCGGCCCTTGTGATCGAGCACGTGGCGCTTGTCAGGATCGAAGAAGCGGCCGGTATCTTTGTTGCGTGAGAAGGCGTCGTCTTCCCAGCTATCCCATAGCGCACGCACGACGGTAGCGAATTCGTCCGCGCGTTCATAACGCTCTGCGTGATCGAAATGTTTATCGCGATTGAAATTCTTCGCTTCGTATTCGCTCGATGACGTCACTAGGTTCCAGCCCGCGCGTCCGCCGCTGATATGGTCGAGCGACGCGAACTTCCTTGCCACGTGATAGGGCTCGTTGAAACTGGTCGATGCCGTTGCGACAAAACCGATCCGCGTGGTCACGGCAGCGAGCGCTGACAGCAGGGTGATTGGTTCGAACTGCGCGATATAACTGTGAGCGGTGCGGCTGAGGAAGTCGAGATTGTCGCCGCGTGTGCCCACGCCGTCGGCGAGAAAAATCAGGTCGAACTTCGCGGCTTCGGCGGCCTGTGCAAGCTGTACGTAATGCCGGAAGTTGATGCCTGCGTCCGCCTGACTGTCAGGATGACGCCACGCTGCAATGTGATGTCCCGACGGATAAAGGAAAGCGCCGAGGCGTAGGTGTCCGGTTCGTTTTGGCATTGTGCGTGGCGTGACGTTAGGGCTGAGGCGGGTCTCTCGCCACGCGACGATTGCGACGGACGGTGGCATCGAGTATGGAAGCTGCAGCGTCGATTCGTCCGCGGTTACATCAATCGATACGCTGCATGCGAGTCCGATCATAAGGAGCGATGCAACGCAGTGGAACCGAGCATTGCTTCGATCGTTTCCATGCGTGGTGATTAACGCCTGAATGCTGGCTTACAGGTGCGACGCTCGTCTCAACTCGATGGTCGAACCCAGTTGATCGGTAACGGTGCTCATCGGTTGGCATGTGTTCGCGGCGCTCGCACATCATTTCGTATTCCAGATGCCACCCTGACCTGCATGATCCGGTTTTCGCGCGACAGGTAGCGGGGCTGGAATCTCTAACATTTGTCCACTAGTGCATAATCGGGGCGCGGTCAGTCTGTCATCGCGCATCGGCGTTCGATCAATCCGAACCGGCGCCCAACGGACGCCCTTGCTTTCAATCGCGCTGCTTGAGAGCTGATTTCGTTTTTTGCTCCGCGTCGAGTGACCCGAGCCGGCGAATGTAAGAGGCTGCACATCGTCACGGGGGCATCGGTGACAACCATCGGCACAAGAATCGAAGAACAGCCGGCATCGTTCACTGTAGTGGGCATTGGCGCGTCAGCCGGCGGCCTCGAAGCCATCTACGCGATCCTGGCGCTGCGCGACCAGATCGCT
>NZ_CAXTGZ010000119.1:0-14007 GCF_964243625.1 uncultured Caballeronia sp. | reverse complement strand
AGCTCGGCATCCTTGGCCCACCCGTATAGCGCGCGGACCACGCCGGATGAATCGCGCAACTCTATGGGCCCGCTGTCCGGACGAACGGCCGTCCATCCCTCGGGGAACTCGGCAACAATCTCGCTTGCACCTTCCCTCACCCATTTCACGCGTAATGATCGCGTCATTGCCTCGCGCAGGTGAGAGGCTGAGTCATACCCCGCCGGCAATTCGATTGCCGTTGGAAGCGTGATGAGATTGTCTTTCCAGAGCCTGGTTTCATCGTCGACGCGCTTGACGACGTCGAACACCCCCGCTTCGAACGGATTCTCGGGCCGGCTCGATGCCCTGGCATCCCCGGCGGGCAGGCCCTCGAAAAGACGCTCGGCATCCTGGCGAGTCAGTTTTGTTTTCCCTTTTTTCATAAGTCTCTCTGCAGTGCATGAATTCGCCCAACACCTTGGCGCTGACACCCGTTGTGTCAGGCGCCACTTTCGTTCTCAGACACCGTTGCACTCGTCTGCCGCGCTATTCTGCGCCATCCGCATGGTGTCGGCTTGTGCCGCCGCAATCAGCGAGATGCAACGTCACGAATCTTCCAGGACGACGATAGGCGCCGATCCTTGCGCCGCCCGTGGAAACCCCATTTCGACCGTGTGCTCCCGGCCGTCATCGACTAATATCACCTCACCGCCTTGCTGTGGCACACCATCAAGAATGGCGTGCTTCGCGCTATCGATCGCAGCCTCATTGACAGTTATGCGGAACGGCGTATCCCCGTACCGATAAGTCATCTCGAAGGAACGCCAGTTCGCCGGCAAGAGCGGTGCGACGCTCAAGCGATCACCGATCACGCTCAAACCAAGCAACGACTCCACCACCAGCCGGTACATCCAGGCCGCCGAGCCCGTGTACCAGCTCCACCCGCCTCGGCCTTCGTGGGGACTGACGCCATAGACATCAGCCGTCATCACATACGGTTCGACCTTGTACTGCGTGATGGCCGGTCCGCCTCTGCCATGAAGGACGGGGTTGATCATGCGCAGCAATTCCCAGGCGCGCTCGCTGTCACCCAGCGTGGCGAAAGCCATCGTCGCCCATATTGCTGCATGCGTGTACTGGCCGCCATTTTCACGCACGCCGGGCACATAACCCTTGATATATCCGGGATCGAGCGCCGAACGGTCGAACGGCGGCGCCAGAAGCCGGATCAGACCGGCGTCGCGCTTCACCAGATAACGATCGAGCGACGCCATTGCCTCGCGCTGCCGGTCAGCGGACCCCGCGCCGGACAACACCGACCAGCTTTGCGCAATCGAATCTATCTTGCATTCGTCATTGGCGGCAGATCCGAGTGCAGTGCCATCGTCGAAATACGCTCTTCTGTACCAATCGCCGTCCCAGCCATGCAGTTCCAGGTTATCGCGCAATAGGACTGCCTGGCTCCGGCAGCGGGTTGCGAACCCGGCATCGCCATGCATGAGCGCGGTGTCGGCGAACTTGAGCAGTACGTCGTAGAGGAAAAAGCCAAGCCACACGCTTTCACCCCGGCCCTGTGCCCCAACGAGGTTCATGCCGTCGTTCCAGTCGCCACTGCCTATTAGCGGGAGCCCGTGAGCGCCCTTCGTCATTCCATGCTCGATCGCGCGAACGCAATGCGCGTAGAGCGTTTCGACCAGCGGCGAAATTCCCGGCAAGTCGTAATAAGAGTCCTCGCCGACATGGACCGCGCGTCCTTCTAAGTACCCGACGCGTTCGTCGAGCACGCTGCGGTCGCCTGTAATCGCGACATACCGGCTGGTCGCAACGGCGAGCCACAAGTAGTCGTCCGAGCATTCGGTGCGCACGCCGCGTCCAAGCGGCGGATGCCACCAGTGCTGCACGTCACCCTCCGGGAACTGGTGTGCGGCGCATAACAGCAAATGCGCGCGGGTGAGCTGCGGTGTGGCGTGAATCATCGCCATGGAGTCCTGCAACTGATCCCTGAATCCAAATGCGCCGCCCGACTGGTAATAGCCGCTGCGAGCCCAGAACCGGCAAGCGATGACCTGATACATGAGCCAGCCGTTCACAAGCACGTCCACCGCCGGCTCGGGTGTCTTCACCTGCACCCGTCCAAGCGTCGCCCGCCAGTGCTCACGCACTTCATGGAGCGCGCTGGCCGCTGCTGCCGCCCCGCGAAACGCCTTCGCAAGACCCTCCACCGACTGCGCATCGTGTGCCGCGCCCATCTGGAAAACTATTTCATGACTGTCGCCATCGGCAATATCGAAGTCCGCTTTCAGTGCCGCGCAGGGATCGAGCCCGGCGCCCGCACGTCCGGACAATCGGGCGTGCCGCATGGCCGCTGGCGCACGAAGGCTGCCATTGCGGCCGATAAACTCGCGGCGATCGCACGTGAAACTCGACACCCCTTCGTCGACGGCGAAGAACCCGACGCGACCGCCGAATTCCATCGAATAGTCGTTGCGGGCAAAGAGCGTCCCCGTCAGCGGATCGGCTTCGGTGACGATGTGCATGGCGGATTTCTCGCGCAGGTCTCCGAGCGTCCACTCCACATAGCCGGTCGCAGAAAGGCGTCGCGCACGACCGGAGACATTGCGGATCTTGAGCACCGAAAACTTGATCGATGCGTGCAACGCGACGTACACCCATAACTCGGACCGGATGCCCTCTTCCTCATGCTCGAAGACGCTGTATCCAAATCCGTGACGCGTGGTGTATGTGCCGCGGCCGCGCCGGGGTAACGGCGTAGGCGACCAGTGCTGACCGGTCTCCTCGTCGCGCAAATAAAATGCCTCGCCGCTACTGTCGCTGACAGGGTCGTTGATCCATGGCGTCAGCCTGAACTCGTGTGCGTTCTCGCTCCATGTATAGGCGCCCCCGCTCTCCGAGACGACCGACCCGAATTCCGGATTCGCCAGCACGTTGGACCACGGCGCGGGTGTCGCTTGCCCAGGCTGCAATCTGATGATGTACTCGGCGCCGTCTTCTGAAAAACCGCCATAGGGGTTTTGCAAAATCAGCACGTGCGGCTTTTCGGCAGGATGCCTTTCCAGCGAGGGTTCCTCGGCATACCCCGGCGTCGGCTCGAACGGCGCTTCGCTTGTTTCAGGACGCCGCCGCTCGACTTGCTCGGCAAGGCTTCCTCGCGTGTCGCTCACGATAATGCGGGCGACCGCCTGCATCAGATCACGGTCTTCACGCGACAATTGCTGGGCAGGTCGAACGAAGATTCCCCCCGGGCGGTCGATCAGGTTGGCTTCCGTGCCCGAAGCGATCAGACCCATGATCAGGTCCTGGAGATCCTGCCTGTACCCGGCATGGTCTTCGTTCCAGATCACGAGGTCGACAGCCAGACCCTTCAGCCTCCAGTACGCGTGCGCCTGCACCATCTGCCGGACCAGTTCGATGTTCGCCATATCGGTGATCTGCAGCAGAACGATAGGCAAGTCGCCTGATATCGACTGGCCCCACAGTCCCGACTGATTGCGGCGATTCGCGCTCAACACGCCGGATTCCGCGCGCAACGAAGCGTTCGCATAGATGATCGATGCCGCCATTTGCTCGTAAAGCCGGGCATCGGAGACCGTTGCGTTCATCTGCCTGAGCGACACCTGGCTATGCGTCCACGCAAGGTCGAACACACGGTCTGCAAGCTGACGGTCGCGATACTTGTTGATGAGGTGCAGGCACCCGTCGCGGCTGTCGCTCATGCCCGTCACGAAGTCGATGGTCGCCGACTGCCCCGGGTTGAGCGTGATCCTGCAACGAATGGAGACGACCGGATCGAGCACCGACCCCGCGCTGTTGGAGAGCCGGCCCTGGGTGTCGGAACCGTCGTCCATAGCAGCGGGATGCGCCACGTTGCGTCCCCGGCCGATGAAACGGGCACGATCGGTCTCGTACGAAATGGCATCGATATCAACGCCATGCGCCGCCAGCAAGTGGCACATCCAGGGCACCACTTCCTTGCTCGATCGGGCGCGCCGCGTGCAGAGGATCGCCTGCAGCGGCTCCAGCAGCTCTGTCTGGACAAACAGGTTGCTGAACGCGCGGTGCGCCGCGTCGGCAATCGCCGGTGCAAGCACGACTTCGCCATAGCTCGTCAGTTCGATGGTCCGCCGGACCCGCGCGCGATTGGTGATGCGAACACGCCGCAGTTCGATATCGTCTTCAGGTGAAACCACGATCTCGGTATGCGAATCGAAATCACGTTCGCGCACACGGAATTCGGCGCGTGCATCGGAGAAAATTGCTTCGTAAAGATCAGGATGCCGAAGCGTCGGCTGATGCGCGCTCGACCAGAATTCGCCGCTTGCAACGTCGCGCAGATAACAGAACATGCCCCAGTTGTCGGAGGTCATGTCCTCGCGCCACCTCGTGACCGACAGATCGCCGCAGCGGCTGTAACCGCCGCCCGCGCTGCTGACCATCACGTGATACCGGCCATTCGACAACAATTGCACGGAAGGTCTCGGCCGGTCGGGGTCCGTGAAGATCCGCAACTTGGTTTCGGCAATCAGCGCGGCCGAATCCTCGGAAGGCAGCCCGGGCGTCGGCAGGTATTCCGTCGCGGTCTTCGGGATGCGCTCCTGCAACAACAACGTGGTCGCCTTGAACTGCGGGTCAGATTCAAAACGCCGCTGCATGGGTTGCCCCAGCAGGACGCTTGCCAGCGACAACAGGCTCATGCCCTGATGATGCGCCATGTAGGACTGGATCACGACCGAGCTCTGGCCGCGAGGCACGCGCGCCTGGGTGTGATCGATGGCTTCGTACAGACCGAATCGGCCGGCCGCGCCGGTTGCGGCGAGACGCTGCAAGTTGCGGCATGCGGCGTCAGGCGCGACCATCAACGCGAGTGCGGTCGCGTAAGGCGCAATGACCACGTCGTCGCCGAGTCCACGCTTGAGCCCGAGCCCGGGCACGCCGAACGCGCGGTACTGGTAATTGAACTGCGCGTCGAGCACGTTGTAGCCGGATTCCGACACGCCCCACGGCACGCCGAGCTGATGACCGTATTCGATCTGCCGGGCGACCGCTGCGCGGCAGGTCTGGTCGAGCAGCGTGCCGTCGTATGTGGGCATGACGAGCATCGGCATCAAGTACTCGAACATCGAACCGGTCCACGACAGCAACACGGGAACACCGCCGGTACTCGTCAGCAAGCGTCCTAATGTGAACCAGCTTTCTTGCGGCAACTGGCCCTGCGCGATGGCAACAAAATTCGTCAATCGTGCTTCAGATGCAAGCAGGTCGTAGAAGCCGGCATCGAGACGCCGTTCGTCCACGTTGTATCCAATGCTCAAGAGTTCGCGGCTGCGGTCGTAGAGGAACTTGAAGTCCATCGTGGCAAGCTCGCCCGCCAGTCGTGCCAGGCGTTCAGCTTGCGCAATACGGTCGACCGCCGCATTCCGTACTTCAACAACGCGCGTGTCCGACGGGTCATGCCACGCGCTCATATCAAGTCGAGCGAGTTGGCGGATGGTCGGCAGGGCTGCACTTGAATCCGGCGCGGCCGTCAGGTCGAAGAGATCGAGCTCATGCGCGATGTCGAGACATTGCGCCTTGAGCGCCCGCGACCAGAAAGCGAGATCGCTGTCAGCGCCGCCCTTGATATCGTGAACGAGCGTGTCCGTCAGGACCGATACCTGGCGCATGACCGCAACTGCTTCGCTAAGCGTGCGCGGCGGCGTTGCCGACGCTGCGTCCAGAAGACCCGAGAGCGGCAGGAATGCGTCGAGATCGAACTCTGCAGCGTGGGCCGCTGCGCGATAGGCATCGAGGGTATCGGCGAGACCCGGGAACACGCGCCGGTCGAACGCCGGTTCGTCGGCCAGTTGCAGCAAGCCGCGGCTCAAGGTCATCAAATGGCCTGCGAGGTTGCCGCTGTCGACCGTCGAGACATAGCGCGGTCCAAGCGCCTCCAGCGTACTCGTGTCGTACCAGTTCAGGAAATGATTGCGATAACGCTCGAGGCCGTCCATGGTCGCAAGCGTCTCCCCGACTCTAGCGAGCATGCGTCCCGCGCTCAGATACCCGAAATCGAACGCCGCCAGATGCGCAAGCAGTCCCATCCCCATGTTGGTCGGCGACGTGCGGCGCGCGATGACCATCGCGCCGGTGGTCGGCATTTCCTGGATGTTGTCGGGCGGCAGCCAGTGGTCGTCGGCGCGGACATACTCGTCGAAGAAAGCCCACGTTTTCCTGGCCAGCGCGCGCAGGAACTGCGTTTCGCCGGCAGCAAAAGCGCTCTCGGTCTGAACAGGTGGCCGGCTGATCCACCATGCAAGCAACGGAGATACCAGCCACGCCAGCGCAAACGGCAATACGGCCGCCAGCGTTTCCGGTGTCCGGATGAACAGTACTATCGACGCTGCCCCAAGCAGCGGGCCGATCGCCATCTGCCTGTAGAGCGCCCTCGGGTCGTTCGTTGCGGCCCGCTCCACCTCGCGCGAAGCATTCCATTGCAGCATCTTCCTGTGGCTGTAACCGACCCGCCAAAGCGTGCGGACAATCGCGTCCATGCTGTACAGCGCTTCGTGTGGCAGCCACGCTAGCCCAAGCAGCGCCCGCGCGAGGTGACGACCTGCCGATTGCGTGGTCAACGCGATATGCCGGCGCAACGGCATGTCGTGCGGTTTCTGGAGCAATTCGATCAGGCTGGCGCTCAGCGGCATTCCCAGACTCAGCGCGACGATCGCGATGGTCCAGACGGCCGGCTGCCAGCCGCTGATCCAGCCGGTCAGCAACATGGCCAGCAAGGCGGCCGGCGCGGCGCTGCGGCGCAGGTTGTCGAACAGTTTCCAGCGGGACAGCAGCGAAAGCGGATTGCGCGCGAGGCCGCCATCCTGTGTCGGCGCCCAAGGGAAAATCCAGGGCAGCAGTTGCCAGTCGCCGCGAATCCATCGATGCCGACGGTTGACGTCCGAGCTGTAACGCGACGGATATTCCTCGTAGAGATGCACGTCGCTCAGCAAGGCGGCGCGCGCATAGCAGCCCTCCACCAGGTCGTGACTGAGGATGCGGTTATCGGGAAAACGCCCCTCTACTGCCTGCTCGAACGCATCGACTTCGTAGATCCCCTTGCCAATGAACGACCCTTCTCGGAACAGATCCTGATACACGTCGGACGCTGCCCGCGTGTACGGATCGATACCGGCATCGCCGCCGAACAGCCTCGCGTATGTCGAGCGTGCCGTGCTCGTCAGACTGACGCTTACGCGCGGCTGGAGGATCGCGTGGCCGGATGTGACCCGTTTCTTGTGCGCGTCGTAGACTGCTGCATTGAGCGGATGCGAAATTGCGCCGATGAACTGGCGGGCTGCATCGCGCGGAAGCTGGGTGTCCGTATCGAGCGTGATCACGTAGCGCACGCGGGGCAACGCCACGATGTTCCCCACGATCAGCGAGAACCGGTCTCGTCCCTCGCCTCGCAGCAGCGCATCGAGTTCAGCGATCTTGCCGCGCTTTCTCTCATGCGCCATCCAGGTTTTTTCGACAGCGTTCCAGCGTCGCGGCCGATGAAACAGGAAGAACCGGTCGCCTTCCGTGTCGCGATACTTTTCGTTCAACGCTTCAATGGCGAACTGCGCGCGGAGCATGAGGCCGGCATCCTGGTCCAGATGCTCGGTGGCCGCGTCCATGAAATCGGACAGCAAGCCGAAATGCAGATGCGGATCGCGATTCGCGAGGAACCGCACTTCGAGCCCTTCCGCCAGGTCCTCGATGTCCTCTGCGCTGCCGATCAACGATGGAATCACGACCAGCGTGCGCATTTGCGCCGGGATGCCCTTGGTGAAATCGAGGCGCGGCAACCAGTCAGGCTGGACCGTCAGCGTGACGGACCAGTTGACCAGATCGATCGCAAGGCGGCTCGCCATGAGCAGCGCGGGCACGGCGAGGAGCGCAATCAGGCCGCTGTGCCAGCCGTGACGATGCGCAGCATCAAGGAACGGCCACGCGAACGCGAAGGTGATCAGCGCGGCGAGCGTCAGGTAGATTGGCAGGGGCGCCAGCCGCAGGATGCGACGCCACACCTCGATTGCGCTGACCTTCGCTTGCAGATGCCGTTCAAGCAACGCAACGCCATCGCGCAAAAGATAGAACCCCACATGATGTGCGACGCCGCGAAGAGGCGTCGCCTTCACGGCATCGCGGGCGAGGTTGATCGCGGCACGCGCCACGATCTCTTCCGGACGCTTGCTCGCACGTGCGAGCCGTTCAACGCTATGCCGGTAGCGGTCGCGCGTGGCGAAGTCCATCGCCCGATAGACGTCGGCTGGATCTTCCCGCAGGACTTGCTCGACAAGACTTGCACTCTCGACGAAATCGCGCCAGTCAGTGGACGAAAGCAAGCGCAGGCTGCTGATGCTGTTGCTGATCGACACCTGGTCGGCCGCCTGCTGCTGCGCTTCCATCTGCACCATGCGGTCGATGCTCAGGCCCGACTCCGCGAGCAACTGTTCGATCCATGTCAGCGGCAACGCCAGGGTCGCGCTCTGACCCTGCAGGCGCCGCGCAAGTTCGGCCACGAAGGAGCTTGCCACCGGCGGCCTGGAGCGCGCCATGTCGGCGACCGTCAGCACCACGCTCTTGGGATCGCGTCCGGCCGTCTCGGTCATGCGGTCCGCCCACTGCCCTGCCAGGTTGCGGTCGTCCAGGTCGGTCGTCACACGGCTCGCAACACGCCGCAGATTTTCGATCAACGCCAGGCGCAACATGATCGGGATGGCCCACAACTCGCCGAGCGTGAGCGGTGTCACCGTCTGATATGCAGCGATGAAGCGGGACAGGCTTTCGTTGTTGACCCGTCCGTCGCCGTGTGAAATGGTCTCCAGCGCGATGCTGTAGACGCGCGGCAATTCGCTCGATGGCCCGTTTGCAAGGCGCGGCAGTTCGCGGCTGTATCCTTTGGGAAGATGGTGACGCGCAATGCGGATCTGTTCTGCGATCAGATAGTAGTTGTCGAGCAGCCACTCGGCAGCGGGCGTGACGCGGTAGCTGCCGAGCGTTGCTTTCGTGAGTCGTTCGTAGGCGTTCAGCAGCGCCGCTTCGTTATTGGTGAGCCGCGGCAGCAGGTGGTCTGACCCTGACCCGGTACTCAAGCGGTGCAAGCCCGCCAGATGCGACCCGTGCAGTTCCATCTGGTCCGCGCTGAAAAGCTCGGCGCGCAACGCGGGCTCTGGCGGCAACGCCCGGGATTGCGTTTTCCATTTTGCGTAGGTGGCCAGAAGCAAATTGGGTTTGCGCGTTGATTTGGAGCGGAATAAGTCCATCGATGTCCATGTTGCGTGCGTGACAGCTTTCGGCAGGACGCGCGAAGGCGCTTGGCTATCGTCGGAGAACGAAGTGCCAAGGAAATCCCATGTGAACCACGACGCAAGAGGCGTCATCCCCGATGTGGGCGCCGAATGGGGTAGAGATCAAGGACGCCTGGCGCATGGCATCCGAAACGGGCGCAGAATCCGGCCAGCAAGCGCGATCAGCGCGGCAGCGCGTGCGCCCCGGCTGGGTTCATTCAATCAACGTTGCGCGATCCGCTTTAATCGAACGGGCGAATAAACCCGCGTCGTTTGGCCGGATCGCTGACGTGCTCAAACAGAGACACGCCTGCGGGTTTGTTGAGCAGATCTTCCTTGATCGTGGCGTGCGCAGCGCCGAAGGTTTGCGCTGCGGCATCGCCAAGTCCGTTGATTCCGCTGAGAATGGGGGCTCTCGCGCAGTAATTCCGCACGAACGTATTTCCTGAATTTTGCAGCAGTGAAACCATCACTTCGAAGTCGTGACCATGTATGCGATGGCTTAAAACGAACTTTCCTTCCCCGTGTTCCGCCAGCAAGCCTTCTACAATACTGCGATTCATTTCTGCAATTCTCCTGTTCGGCAGTCATGCAGCGGCGCTGCGCAACCAGCGACCACGCGTACTCCCCGCGCAGTCGGTGCTGCCTCAGGGGAACACAAATCGGCGGGAAAAGGCTAATTCTTTTTAGGGGAGCGGGATTTCGCCTGTCCGTACCCCATTATTCGCGCCGTTTGCTGGTGGCTGAGGTAGCAGCGACAGCATCTGGTACCGCCGCATCTCTTTGCCTGCGCGTTCGTGAATGGGGAGCGTCGGTCTCTTTTCCGCTCCACCCCACGTGGGCACTAAAAATGCGGAGAGGTTCCTGCCGCTCGACGCGTCTCGCGCGTTTGGAGACGAGCGGTTAATTGCGCTCCCCGTCTGATCGCACAGGCGCTCTCGAACGATCTCTGTTGGCTAATCAATCGACCAAAAGGTGGTTACGCAATGAAACGGAAAATAATGGCAATTGTCTTTTCCACCGTGAGCCTCGCCATGGCGTCGGCCGTCTACGCACAATCAGGCGGTGGGTCCGGCGGCGGCGGTGGATCTGGAGGAGGTTCGAACGGAGGCCAAAAGAGCGCAGGAGCGAGACCGGATGGAACAACCTCTGTCGGAGGCGGCATGGGGACCGGGACGGGCTCGGCACCGGCGCGGGCTCATAAGAAGGGAACTGGCATGAACGGCCACGATAACGGCAGCGCGCCAGCGAAAGGCACTTCGCAAACGACACCCTAGCCCTGCCATGTGCAGACAGGGATGTCTGCAACGAAGCCCGCTCCATGCCAAGGATGGGGAATCGACCCGACCGGGGACGCTGTTGCTGAAAGACTGATGGTTAGCTGTAGGGGCCAGCGAACCTCGACCTGGTTTCAAAGCCATCCGCTAGGAGGTCAGGAGGTCTTCCAGCCGGTCAAACTCAAGAGGCTTGAGGGCGTACCCATTGAAGTCACCCAGGCTCACCTCCTGTTCCAATCCGACATGCCCTGTCATCGCGATGATTCGCGAATGTCGGGACAAACCCTCACGCCGGATTGCGGCGCACACTTCCCTGCCGTCTGCATCACCCAGGCGAAGATCCAGCAGGATCAGATCGAAAGTGGTGGCGCGCGCAAGTTCCACTGCGTCATGGCCGTCATATGCGGTGGTGGCTTCGTGCCCCATGGTCGACGCAAGGGCTGCGAGGGCATCCGCAGATGCGCGGTTGTCATCAACAAGCAAGACATTCACGATTTGGCTCCTGACAACAAAGGCGTTTTGATTGCAACTTTAGGCGATAGCCGGGAAAAACGCAGACGATTGTATCGCTTCGAGCCCCGTCCCTGCCCGCACACAGTGTTAGTCCGCGCTGTATGTCAGCCACAGTAGTCAATACCTCATCGACGAAATCCGGACTGTTCATGGGTTCAAGGTCCGTTTCGAATCATGCAATCAGTCGACACCAGCTTTGGTTGCAGACTCGATTGTCTTAAGTAGCACCGGCCAGACGGGCGAATCAATCGAGACTTCGTCGTAGTGGCTTGCGTCTGGAACCACGAGATGATGAATGTCATCGCCCGCGCGGCGCGCTTCGTTTGCGAAGTGCGTCGCGAGCGCGGGCGGCGCTACAGTGTCCAGCTCGCCGTTGATCAGGATCATCGTGGAGCCGATGGGCAGCATGCTTTGCGGCGAGGTGTCGGCGAATACATCCGTGCGGCCGGGTTGCGGCTTACCGGTCAGCACGGCGGCGTTTGCGCCGCATGCTCGCTTGATACCGTCTGCATCTCCAAGATCAGGCAGCACGCCAAGCCCGATCACGGTTGGCAGATAGAGCGGGTTGGCCGAATGAAGCGGACTGTCCGGGGCAATGCGATTTCTTGCAGCAGCCCATAGCGCGAGCTGCGCGCCCGCTGAATGTCCGACCACGACCATTCGGGAAAGGTCGATGTTCAAGCGCGCCGCTTCGTCCGAAAGTTTTTGCAGCCCCTGCGCAACGTCGAGATACGTCCCGGGGAAGCCGCCACCCGCTTCGTCGATGCCGCGATACTCGATGTTCCACACCATCCATCCCTTCTCCGCGAGCGAACTGGCGAGAGGCGCGATCTGCCGCAAGCCGCCATACTGATGCGCCCAACAGCCACCATGAAGCAGCACAACGACGGGAAACGGACCGCTGCCACGGGCGCGAAATAGCTCCACGAATTGCGACGGAGCCGGACCGTATGGGATGTGTTCATCTGCGGCGCGCCCATGCATTGCGAGGTACTCCTGCAAATGCAGAGGTTCTGCGCCAAGCGGACCCGCGCATAATGCCGCAGCGATCGTCAACAAGCGAGTGAGGCGTCGAGCGGGCATTGGATTGGAAACATCAAGAGGTTGGAAATGCCGGGGTCGAGCGGCAGAGAGCGAATGAAATTGCGACTCGCACCGCAAGCGCGCTGTATGTGCAGTTGCGCCGCATAGCGTCCTGGCGAGGTGCCGAACGCCTTGCGAAACATGGCGACGAAGCTGCCAGCGCTCTCATAACCGAGGTCGTCCGCAACCTGCTGGACCGAAGACCCCGTGCCACAGGCCGCCTTCCATCTCGCACGTGAGTACGCCACGGTGCAGCGCAAGCGATTCGCCCCTGGAGTGACAATGAAAAGCCGTTTCGTGACGACTGACACCGACGCGAACCGAACCGCCGGCACTGAAGGTCACAACCGGTCGAGGCACGAGATCCGGGTCCACAAGCTCGATGGGGTTGGAGAAGTCACTTGGCACAGGCATGTGATCGATCGGCCTTCGGTGGCAAAATTAGGTTAGGCGTGATTTCACCATGATTTGGCAAACTCGACCAATGTCGCCAAGCTTTCCAGCACCTACCATGCACCACGCGCTGAACGATCTTAAGCCGGTGCAAGCCGGCAGACGCATAACCCGTACATCGAAGCCCGTGTTTCAAAAGAGTTCGGTACGCTGACTTGCGTGCTACGCTTACCTCGAGCCGGCATGGCTACATCCACTAGTCAGCTCCCCGCAATCTTCCGTACCTACAATAGCTTCTGCAGCGCCTCCCGAATCGCAACTCAAAGGAATCGATAAAATTGGAAACGATCAAGGTCTCCAGTTGGCAAGAGTTCACCGACCTGAGTCTGGCACTCGACGGCTGGGCATTTCGAGGCCAGCAGGACGCCAACTGGTTATTGCAGAGTTCGCTCGCACGCTACCTGTCATCGTTCGTTCACAACGCATCCAACTGGCGCGTACAGGAACAGCGGGCAATACGCATCTTCCGGCGCAAGGCGCATACTTACATTGCCGATGCACGCGTGCTGTCAGATGACCTTCGATGCCTTGGATTGATGCAGCATCATGGCGCGCCGACACGGCTGCTCGATTTCACCAAATCTCCCTACGTAGCAGCGTTCTTCGCACTGGAACGCGCCATTGGCGAGTCCGCCGTCTACGCAGTGAATACGCCTGCTCTCTACACTGACCGCGCAATACCGAAAACGGCGCCCGATCTCACGCGCGACATGATCGATCCCCGCAGAGCAGGGAACTTCGAAAAGTATTTTCTTCCCGATACCAACCCGATCATCTGGTTTGGCGAGCCGACCGAGATGGACCGGCGGCTGATTGCTCAAGCGGGAACGTTCATGGTGCCGGGCCTGCTGCACGAACCGCTCGACAAGATCTTCGATCATTACGCGAGTGACGACGATCTGGTCCGGAAGATCGTTATCCCGTTCTCAGTGCGAGACGAAGGAATGCGCTCGCTGTACCGGATGAATATCACTAACGCATCGTTGTTCCCGGATCTGGAAGGGCTGGCTCGTTCGATCGCGCTCGAGCTCGAGGTGGTCTGGCCGAAGTTGTGAGCCCTGCGTTACCGACCATCATGAAGGGACTTCTTCCGAAGCCTCGGCACTTATCGCCGATGAAAGCCCCTTGCTCGTCGATGGCGCCGGCTCCGCCGGAGGCGCATCGAACAACGGTTTCTCCGGATGAACGAACAACCAGAGCACGGTCCCAAGCCCCGCCGCCAACGCGATGACAACCAGAGCGCTCGCCCAGTTTCCCGTCAGCTTGACCATGAGCGCAACGCTCATGGGCCCCGCCACGTTCGACGCAGCGCCCCATAGGTTGGTCCAGCCCGACATCACGCCCGTGAAGCTCCGGCCCAGGTCGGGCACCTTCACCCCCACCGCCCACGATGCCGG
>NZ_CAXTGZ010000118.1:0-14011 GCF_964243625.1 uncultured Caballeronia sp. | reverse complement strand
CGACGATATTTGAAGCTGTCTGGTGATCCGGCACCGCTAGTTGTTTTTTAAACCGGTGTTTTGAATCCAGCGGAGTTTCTACGTTTATGAGATGAAGGAGATGATAGGCTGCGCCGTTTGTGTGTTTTAAGCTTTAGTTTAAATGCTTGAACGCCATCGCCAATTCGATAAGCGGAGCAGGCATGCGGCAGATTATCTCGTTGCGGTTAATCATCTATCGGAAGCTCAGCGGACTTACAGTATTCAGTTGCGCGCTTCTCTTGTTTGCGGTCAGCAGCGCGGCAAATACGGGTTTCGACGGTCAGTCATCACCACATTCAGCGTTCACACGCGCTCCGGTTGAACGTGTCATGAAGCCGCGTGCCCGAGTTACAAAAGGCGCTTCCGCGACAAGGCCTGCGAGGCGGCCGCCTCCCACGTCGAACATTGCTGCTTGCCGGGTTCAGCTTGAGGCGAAGTTGCCCTTGACCAGATTCTTCGGCTTTTTCACGGTGCCGGCCGAGATCGACGGACGAACTTATCCAATGGTCGTGGATACGGGCAGCGACCAGACGACTATTGAACCTGCCATGGCGAATGTCTGGCATCTGCAGGAGGACAAGTTCGGCGAGCACAAGGTAACGGGTCTCGGCGGGGAGGCAGGCTGGCATTATCCGCGCATCCTTTCGTCCCTGAAGCTGGGAGCGCCCGAGTGGATTGATCTCCGCGTCAGTCCGACCTCTTTCGCCTTTGTTGCAAAGCGGGCGCGTGAAGCACGATTGCCCGCACCGATTGGCTTTCTGGGCTCCAACATACTGACACGGTACGACGTTGAACTCGATTTTCCCGCGCGGACCATGGCGCTCTATTCGGTGTCCAATTGCGTCGGCCGGTTTGTTCCATGGTCGGGACAATTCACTGCCTTTTCCGCCGATTTAACGCGGCGTAACCGTTTCGTCCTGCATATATCGGCGAATGGACATCCCATTCGGGCAGTCATCGATACAGGCGCGGAGACCTCGATTGCGGCTAAGGCCAGCATAGCCGGGACCGGAGCGGACCTGACCGGGATGGATAAAACGGTGCCCTTGTACAACTTTGGCTGGGATGGTGAGCCGATTGCGAGTTATCGGCATAGCGTGGACCTGGAGGTCGGCGCCGAACGGTTCCCAAGCGCGTCGATCGAGGTGGGGGACATCGTGCTGCCGGACTTCGATATGGTTCTCGGCATGGACTACTTGCGAGGCCGCCGCGTCTGGCTTTCATACTCGACGGGCTGGGTTTTCATGCAACGCATGGACGCGTCCTGAGCGTCTGGACCGTTGCTCAGCAAGGCCGGGCCGCAATTTCGGGATGCGCCCGCATGTTATATTGACGCCTCCAACACTTCCCAAAAAGCTGACGCCATGAACATCGTAATTTTGGCGGCAGGTACCGGCAAGCGCATGCGTTCCGCCTTGCCTAAAGTCCTTCATCCTCTGGCTGGCCAGCCGCTCTTGTCCCATGTGCTCGATGTCGCGCGCACGCTCAACCCCACGCGGCTTGTCGTGGTGGTCGGGCATGGCGCCGATCAGGTGCAGAACGCTGTTGGCGCGCCCGACGTCCAGTTCGCGATCCAGGAGCAGCAACTCGGCACCGGCCACGCGGTCATGCAGGCGCTGCCGCTGCTTGACCCCGCTGTTTCCACGCTGATTCTCTACGGCGACGTACCCCTCACGCGCGCAAGCACGTTAAAACGTCTCGTCGATACCGCCGGCCAGCACTACGGCGTCCTCACCGTCACCCTCGACGATCCGACGGGTTACGGCCGTATCGTGCGTGACGCGATGGGCAAGGTTCAGCGCATTGTCGAGCAGAAGGATGCCAACGCCGATCAACTGAAAGTCAGCGAGATCAATACGGGCATCGTGATTACGCCGACAGCGCGGCTTGGCGAATGGCTGGCGTCGTTGAAGAACGACAACGTGCAGGGCGAGTTTTATCTCACCGATGTCGTCGAACGTGCGCTCGAAGCAGGTATCGAAGTCGTGACCTCGCAGCCCGACGACGAATGGGAAACGCTCGGCGTGAACAGCAAGCAGCAACTCGCCGAACTCGAACGCATTCATCAGGGCAACGTCGCCGAAGATCTGCTTGTTGCAGGCGTGACGCTGATGGACCCGGCGCGCATCGACGTGCGCGGCACGCTGACGTGCGGACGCGATGTTTCCATCGACGTGAATTGCGTCTTCGAAGGCAACGTGACGCTCGCGGATAACGTGACCATTGGCCCGAATTGCGTGATCCGCAATTCAAGCATCGGCGCTGGCACGCGCGTTGATGCTTTCACGCACATTGAAGGCGGCACGACCGGCGCGAACGTCGTGCTAGGACCGTATGCGCGATTGCGGCCAGGCGCCGTGCTCGGCGACGAAGCGCACGTCGGCAACTTCGTGGAAGTGAAGAACGCGGTGTTCGGGCGCGGCTCGAAGGCGAATCACTTGAGTTATATCGGCGATTCCGATGTCGGCGCGCGCGTGAATATTGGCGCGGGCACGATCACCTGTAATTACGACGGCGCGAACAAATTCCGTACGGTGATCGAAGACGATGTGTTCGTCGGCTCGGACACGCAACTTGTTGCGCCGGTACGCGTGGCGCGCGGCGCGACGATCGCGGCGGGCACGACGGTCTGGAAGGACATCGTTGGAGAAAACCAGCTCGTGATGAATGAGAAAACGCAGATCAGCAAAGGCGGTTACGTGCGGCCAGTGAAGAAAAAAGCTTGAGAAACAATCACGAATGCTCGCGTGATTCGGGCGATTCGAAAACAATTTGAAGGATAGATCCATGTGCGGAATTGTCGGCGCGGTCGCGCAACGTAACATTGTCCCGGTGCTGGTCGAAGGGTTGCGGCGGCTCGAATACCGCGGCTACGATTCATGCGGCGTCGCCGTCATCGCCGATGGCGAAACCAAACGCGCGCGCAGCGTCGCCCGCGTCGCCGATCTCGCCGAACAGGTCCGCGAAAGTCATCTGGACGGCGTGACCGGCATCTCGCACACGCGCTGGGCCACGCACGGCGCGCCCGTCACCGACAACGCGCATCCTATCTTCTCGCGCAACGAGCTGGCGCTGGTGCACAACGGCATCATCGAGAATTACGAAAGCCTGCGGACCACGTTGCGTGAAAAGGGCTACGAATTTGTATCGCAGACCGATACCGAAGTCATCGCGCATCTGATTCACAGCATGTATCGCGGGGATTTGTTTCAGACCGTGCGCGAGGCCGTGAAACTGTTGCACGGCGCGTATGCCATCGCCGTGATTCACAAGGATCAGCCGAACACGGTGGTCGGCGCGCGTGAAGGTTCGCCGCTGGTGGTCGGTGTGGGCGATGGCGAAAACTTCCTGGCTTCGGACGCGCTGGCGCTCGCGGGCAGTACGGACCGGTTTGCATACCTGGATGAAGGCGATGTGGTCGAGATCACGCTCGATGGCGTGAAGATCGTCGATCGCGACGGCATTCCTGCGCAGCGCGAAGTGCGCGTGGTCGCGGCGTACGGCGGCGCGGTCGAACTTGGGCCGTACCGGCATTTCATGCAGAAGGAAATCTTCGAGCAGCCGCGCGCCATCACCGACACCATTCCCCAGGCCGAGCGATTCACCGCTGACCTGTTCGGCGCCAAGGCGGCAGAAGTTTTCGCCGATATCGACAGCGTGCTCATCCTCGCGTGCGGCACAAGTTCTTATGCTGGCATGACGGCGAAGTACTGGCTTGAGTCCATCGCCAGGATTCCTACGCAGGTCGAGGTGGCGAGTGAGTACCGGTATCGCGAGTCGGTGCCGAATCCGAAGGCGCTGGTCGTGGTGATATCGCAGTCGGGCGAAACCGCCGATACGCTCGCCGCGTTGAAGCACGCACAGTCGCTTGGGCACAAGCACACGCTGGCCGTGTGCAACGTGAGTTCAAGCGCGATGGTGCGGCTGACGGAGCTGACGTTTCTCACCCATGCGGGCACCGAGATTGGCGTGGCGTCCACGAAGGCTTTCACGACCCAATTGGTCGGCATGTTCGTGCTGGCGGTGACGCTCGGCGCGTTGCGCGGCCATGTGAGCGCGAAGCAGGAAACCGCGTATCTTGCGCAGTTGCGGCATCTGCCGGCGGCGCTGAACAGCGTGCTTGCGCTGGAGCCGCAGATCATCGCTTGGGCAGAGGAATTTTCGCGGAAGGAAAATGCACTGTTCCTCGGGCGCGGGCTGCATTATCCGATCGCGCTCGAAGGCGCGTTGAAGCTGAAGGAAATCTCGTATATCCATGCTGAAGCGTATCCGGCGGGTGAGTTGAAGCATGGGCCGCTGGCGTTGGTCACGGAGGCAATGCCGGTCGTGACGATCGCACCCAACGACACGCTGCTGGAGAAGCTCAAGTCGAATATGCAGGAGGTGAAGGCGCGCGGGGGCGAGCTATATGTTTTCGCCGATGCAGATACGCGCATTGTCAGCGAAGCCGGCATTCATGTGATCCGGATGCCGGAGCACTATGGCTTGTTGTCGCCGATCCTGCATACGGTACCGCTGCAATTGCTGGCTTATCACACGGCTTGTGCAAGAGGGACCGATGTGGATAAGCCCAGGAACCTGGCCAAGAGTGTGACGGTGGAGTGAGGGGGGCGTGTTAAAAACCGCGTAAAGCAGAGCCTTAACCTTTGTGTCGTAGAAGTAATAAGGCAAAATACGCGTGTCCGCAAATTGCGCGGGTCAGAGGCGAGTGGTCTTCCACAAATAGTGAAAGCCCACTCGAAAAATTATCAAGATCGGTTGGCCGCACGAGCGGCTATTTTTTCGGTCGATCGATAGTTTTTAATTATCAGAATAGTTTTTTGAGATGTGTAATTCATCGGGATTCATATGGCTTTAACTAATTGCGGCGAGTGCAGCAGGGAAATCAGCGACAAGGCTGCATCGTGTCCGAACTGTGGCGCTCCGGTAAAGACTCCGCCACGGTCCCTTCCGGTACAAGAAGCGGAGCAAGTGTTCCTCAACGAACAGGGGGTTGTCATTACAAGTTCTAGGTTTGTGCTCCCTGGTAGTCAGACATTCGCGATGAGCGGCGTCACCGCAGTTAGGGCACATGAGGAAAAACCAAACCGGATCGGGGCGCTTCTACTTATCCTGTTCGGCGGGGCGGCTTTGCTGAACAAGGCCAACATTTGGTGGGTTGTCGTACCAATCGTACTCGGCGTTCTACTATTCATCGCCCAAAAGCCAATGTATTTCGTAGTCTTGAGCACTGCTTCCGGAGAGACGCAAGCGCTTAAGGATCGAAGCAGGACATGGATTAACAAGATCGTGTCAGCGCTAACGGATTGCATCGTCTTTCGAGGATGACGGGGCAGAAATCGGAGAGATAGTGTTCCGAGCTCTGGGGCTGGAAGGCGTAGACGCGTCGCACGCGCGTATATTGCAATGTCTACCGAGACCGCCTTTGCTCTTGGTAAAAGGCTCAGCAGATATATTGACGAAGTGATCGGTGGTCATCGTCGCGAAAGTACATCATCCGTCGGAAGGTTTTCCGTACCGGGGCGGCTTACGGTTTTCCAAGGAATGGCGTGATCGCATCTCCGCGGTTGGTTCCGTTTTCCTTAAACTTAATTTCCCTTAATAATCAAATCAGAGACATGGCCAGATCAGCATTTCAAACCAATCCAATATCCCTTCGGGAGCTTCTCGATGATTGCCACGCAGGCACTCTGCAGCTACCGGATTTTCAGCGCAGTTGGGTGTGGGACGAAGACCGGATCAAAAGTCTGATCGCGTCTATTTCGAGGGCGTTTCCTGTTGGCGCGCTGATGACATTGGAAACGGGAGGCGATGTCGAGTTCAAGCCTCGGCCGGTCGAAGGCGCGCCCGACACCGCACACTCAGCACGGCCCCGGTCCTTGCTCCTTGACGGACAGCAGCGCATGACGTCGCTTTATCAAGTGACTCTTCGCGGCAAGGTTGTGGAGACCATCACACCGAAGAACAAAAAGGTTAAGCGGTGGTTTTACATCGACATCATGAAGGCGATAAATCCTTCATGCGACCGCGAGGAAGCCATCGTCGGTGTTCCCGAAGACAAAGTGATACGTACGGATTTCGGGCGCTCGGAATTGCTTGACCTGTCGACATCAGAACGAGAGTACGAAACGTTGATGTATCCCGTGTCTCAAGTCTTTGATTGGGACTGCTGGCAAGACGGTCTCGATGCATATTGGCGCCGGGACGAGCACTCTGACGCACCAAGGTTATTTAGGGAATTCAAACGCACTGTCCTCGAAAACTTCAAGGATTATCGAGTTCCCGTCATTGCACTTGACCGGTCTACCTCGAAGGAAGCGGTGTGCGTCGTATTTGAGAAGGTCAATACCGGAGGTAAGCCGCTTGATGCGTTCGAGTTGGTCACGGCCATGTATGCTGCCGACGGACACGAGCTTCGGAAGGACTGGTTTGGGAACGAAAGCGGAAAGGGACGCCAGGGTCGATTCGCCGAGACGTTGCGCCCTGCAGACGCGGCTTCGGGCATCATCGCAAACGTCACCAACACAGATTTCTTGCAAGCAATTTCTTTGTTCTACACGCGAGAGAAGCGGCGGGAAGCAGAGCAGGCAAACAAGACCGGCAAGGAGTTGCCAGCAGTAAGCGGAAATCGACAGGCGTTACTGAACCTTCCTTTAAGTGCCTATAAAAAGTACGAGGCTCAGGTTGAAACCGGCTTTGTGCACGCAGCGAAATTTCTGCACATGCTGCATATTTACCGCGTTTTTGACTTGCCGTACCAGTCGCAAATTGTTCCGCTTGCAGCGATTCTTGCCGATATCGGCACTGCCTGGGAGCACGACACTGTCCGCTCGAAGTTGGTCCAATGGTACTGGAGCGGTGTGTTTGGAGAGCTTTATGGATCTGCAGTGGATTCGCGTTTTGCCCGCGATTTCCTGGAGGTTCCTGCATGGCTGAAGGGTGGTCCGGAGCCAACGACAGTGAGCGAAACCATTTTCCAGGCTGACCGGTTAAAGACCATGCGCATGCGTTTGTCGGCTGCTTACAAGGGAGTAAATGCTTTGCTCATGAGGGAGGGCGCGCGCGATTTTCGCTCAGGGCAGAAGTTCGACCATCTCGTGTTTTTCGGCGAGAACGTCGATATCCACCATATCTTTCCTCAGGACTGGTGCAAGTCAAACGGAATCAAGCCTGCCATCTTCGACTCGATAATTAATAAGACTCCGCTGTCTTATCGCACCAACAGAATCATCGGCGGAGTGGCTCCATCTCAATATCTCGCTAAGCTTGAGGCCGGCAACACTACCGTACCGCCGATCGACAGCAATCGACTAGACGAGCATCTCAAGTCGCACTTTATAAACCCGGAGTTGCTCCGCAGCGATTCATTTGATGCGTTTATGGCAGATCGCCAAAAGCAGCTCCTGTCCTTGATTGAAGATGCAATGGGAAAGCGGGCTTATTCCGGCGATCTTCGCGAGGAAGGCGAGGATTACGAGTCCGATGACGCGACTCTGGAGGCAGATTTGACGATAGCCATATCGTAGCCCGACGTTATACGGGTCGAGATGACGAGCGGCGATAATGCATGCACTGGGATGGGGGACAGCCCTCTCGCCAGCTCGCCAGGGGACTTGGTCAAAGCACGCTACCAAGCAAACCGGTCACGCGGCGGCCACGCGATCGCTAGTCGCCGCTACATGGTGCTATATGGTGCACCAATGCGTGGGTGCCTAGTGCGCGTGAAGGCTAAAAGGTGCCTGGATAGCGAGGTGAGGTCATTTCCAGGAAAAGTTGGTTATTGTTACCTTCAACGCATTCGCTCGTTCGAAATCTCAAGCCATGCAAGTCACCACCATCGGCTTCACCCAAAAATCGGCTGCACAGTTCTTCACGCTGTTAAAGCAAGCCGAAGTCCGCACCCTTCTCGATGTCCGTCTGAACAACACTTCGCAACTCGCGGGCTTCTCCAAAAAACCGGACCTCGAGTTCTTCCTGTCCGAGCTACTCGATATCAGATACGTCGAGCTTCGTGAGCTTGCGCCCGAACGCGACCATCTCAAGCGATACCGATCGGGTGATCTGTCATGGGATGATTACGCATCGGCGTATATCGATCAGCTTGCGAAGCGTCGAGTAGAGAGCAACCTCGACGTCACACTGTTCGACGGAGCCTGCCTTCTCTGCAGCGAGCACAGTCCGGATAGATGTCATCGAAGACTTGCCGTCGAATACTTGAATTCACGATGGTCCAATCGCTTGAGCATCGAACATTTACTGTGACGCCGAGCTGTGCTCACTTTCTAAGCGCCATCGGCAACGCTCATATTCCACGCCTTAATGGTTTATCGTAAGTGATATGTATACATAGTAATAGTTAACAAGCATCGCCCGTTTCTGTGGACAAGCGTCGAAAGCGCCATTGGATCAATGCTCTACAGACCAGATAACCGCAAGCACGCTTGCGGGACAACGAGGTGTATGGAAGGATAACTTCTGCGGCGTTGCGAACATGCCCGCGGTTATCAAGAATCGGCGCACACCAATCCGTGTTGTTATGCCGAAGTTATCCAGAGGCTGTAACGGATAACTCGTACATCTTTCAGCCGATGTTCATCAGCGACATTTGGCTCACGAGCAATGCTCGCAGCTCGTTCAAGTCCGGCCGCGTTCCCCAGTTGCGCGCGCCGGCAACCGATGCAATCGCCATCCACGAGTTGGGCGGAAACCATTCACGCAACGCCACTTCGTCCTGAAGGATGCGAAGGCGGCCAGTTTCCTCGCAGTAGTCAGCACACATTTGCGTGCCGGCCGCTTGCGCTGTGACTCGAAGGCTTCGGGGTCGCAGCATGGGTCCTCCTGTTCGGTGAACCGCTCAGGACGGTGTCGCGGCGGTGTGCTGACTTGCTTCCATTGCACGTTCTTTCGCTTTCTCCTTCGCCATGTGATGTCCGACAATGCAGCCGCCCATTGCGCCGATCACCGCATGATGACCCGCGACGTGGCCCGCAACGCCGCCTACAACTGCGCCCTTGAGACATCCCGCCGCGTTGGCCGAGCCGGCGAACGCGAAGAGCGTCATCGACAATACGGCAGCGATATTGCGCTTGTTCATTCCACGATCCTCGATGGTTTCCGGCGGCATCGACATCGACGTCATCCGGTAGTGAAAAGTCTATGTGCAGTTTCCGCTCGCAAGTGAAACCGGTTTGCGAGATTGGTAACGCGGAGTTACCGCGCGCCCGATATGCCTATGCGCTGCTCAACCGCCAACCCATGCAGGGGTTCTGCGTTGAGCTTCAATCCGCTGAGGGGATCGGCGCTGTGTGTGTCGATTAGAGGGGAAGCATTCGAGGTCGCGCTCTCGGCTTTCGATGCCGAAAGAATGCCGGTCAATACCGCGATGCCAATACCGCTCACCACGATCACTGCAATGGCCGTGACGGCGATCAGCGAATGAATGCGGCGACGTTGCTGCTCGTGAAGATGCCAACTAGTGCTCATGACAAGCCTCGCGGTGGGTGCGTCTTGCTACAACGCGCGCCCGGCAGTGCCGGTGCACTGCCCTCACGTGAGATTTGTAAGCAGTTGTGCGGTTTGAGATCAATTGGCGTTGCACAATAAAAAACCCCGTGCGGACACGGGGTTTTGGTACTGGAACGCTATTAGACAGTTGGCCCGGCACGCCCACGGCTGAAGAGCCGGACGATGATCAATAGAATCACCGCGCCGATCACGGCCGTAATCAGGGATCCGATGATGCCGCTGCCCAGGTGCAGGCCAAGCGCGCCACCCAGCCATCCGCCGATAAACGCGCCGACGATCCCCACAATGATGTCCACCACGATCCCAAAGCCGCCGCCATCGACAATCCGGCCGGCGAGCGCGCCTGCAATGGCGCCGATGATGAGCCAGAAGATGATTCCGTGCGATACAGGTTCCATAGCGTTCTCCGTTGGGTAGGTCCGCGTTGCGGGAAACGCAAGTTGAACGCGGCGCTTCGGTAGGCGCAAACCACGTGCCCGGATTCGACCGAAGCGGCGCAGTTACATCTGACGATCTTTTTCATTCCTGGATACGCAAACTAACTTTCTGTTTCACCTGCGGCGAATGCGCGTCTATAGGATGGGTCACCCGGAAAGTTGCGCCTGCTGCGAATGGCCGGGCTGTTCCCATCCAAGTGTAAAGAAGGGCTTACCAGAGAATATCTACAACCATGGACCGCGTGCATCGGACGCTTCTTTATATAGGCGACAAGCCGGACGAAAAGCTAGTAAAGAGTCTCAGCGATGCCGCGTGGAAAGTGGTACCCGCAATCAACGCAAACGCATCAAGTGATTTGACCGATGCACCCATGCCCGGCTTGCTCGACTTGACGGCCGGCGTGAGCAAGCCGCATTTGGAGAGGGTCGAACAGCTTTCGCGTTCTGCTCTGGTGGCGTGGGTTGCACTGGTATCGCGTGAATCGCGGGACTTGCAGGAGGTGCGCGACGCCATCGCCGCGCATTGCTTTGACTTCGTCACGGTGCCTACGCAGCATGAGCGCATTCTGACCGTGTTGTCGCAGGCGGTCGGCATGGAAGCGCTACGGTTCGAAGGAGACACGGCACTTGCCGATGGCGCTATGGCAAGTAGCATGATTGGGTCGTCGGAGGTGATGCGGGCGCTTCATCGCGCGATCGGAAAAGTTGCTTCGACGGATGCGACCGTTTTCATATCAGGTGAATCGGGCACGGGGAAGGAATTGACCGCGCAGATGATTCACGCACGATCGGCACGGCGCGACATGCCGTTCATCGCGGTGAACTGTGGTGCGATCCCGCACGAGTTGCTGCATTCGGAATTGTTCGGCTATGAACGCGGCGCCTTCACGGGCGCAACGCAAAGAAAGATCGGACGTGTCGAGGAAGCCAATGGCGGCACGTTGTTTCTCGATGAAATCGGCGACCTTCCAGCGGAAAGTCAGGCGGCGTTGTTGCGTTTCATTCAAGAGCGAAAAATCGAAAGGCTGGGCGGCATCGAAAGCGTGGATGTCGATGTGCGCGTGATTACCGCGACGCATGTCGACATGCAGACGGCGGTCGATGAAGGACGTTTCAGGGCCGACCTGTTTTTTCGTCTCTGCGTGCTGGAAATTCGGGAGCCACCGCTTCGGATGCGCGGAAAAGATATTACGGAACTGGCGTTGTACGCGCTTGAACGCTTCAAGGACGAACGCGCACGGCGCATACACGGGTTCGCGCCGGATGCGATTGCTGCCTTGCATAACTATGGCTGGCCCGGCAATGTGCGCGAACTTATTAATCGTGTACGTCGCGCAATTATTTTATCCGAGGGAAAATACATCACTGCTCAGGATCTCGAACTAACCGAGCACGCTGCGAATGCACCGGATTCGCTTCGGGAGGCCCGCGCGGCGGCGGACCGGCGCGCGATAGAATTGGCGCTTTTCGTACACAAGGGCCGCGTCGTGGATGCAGCGCGCGGTCTCGGGATTTCCAGGGTCCATTTGCACCGGCTGATGCAGGATTTGGGAATGCCGACACGCGCCGCCGGCGACGACATGCAAGAAGCCGGCGATCCGGCCCCAGCCCTTTGATTACACCCGTACCCACTTAACATGGAGACTTTTATGCGCATGCTGGAGTCTATCGGTTACGCAGCGTGGACGACATGCGAAGAGTGCGGAAATGACTTTCCTGCAGGTACTTACAGATGTGGGCGGTGCGGCCATGTGCCAAACCTTTTGCACCGTTTGACGAGCTTCGCAACCACGGTATTTCAGAAGAAAAGTATCAGGCGCCCCAAGCGTTCGCAAGGCGCGTATCCGGGACTGGCTGAAGGCGCGCTGAAGTTCTATCAGACGCGCTCGAAACGCACGGAGCAACTGCTATGGGCAGGTCTGCTTGCCGGAGGCGTGTTGATCGTATGGGCTCTGAGTGGCTCTCGTCCGTCGAACATGGATCTGAAGCCGCAGCCGGTTTCTTCTCATGCGCTCGTGAGCGGAGCGGTCGTCCGGATGCAGGCTGCAACTGCCGGGGCTATCGCAAGTGCACCTGCACCTGCACCTGCAAACGCGAGCGTCTCGCCGGCACAGCCACCCGCAGTGATACCGGCAATTCCGGGTGCTTCCGAGTTTTATCGTGCTATGGGGAGCCGCAATCTTTTTGTGGCGCATCGGACTCTTGCGGCGATGCCGGCAAACGACAGCGCCAATCCTCAGTTGCAGCAGATGCGCGCGGACCTGGCTACCCGAGAACGTTTGCGCGATGATCTTTTGCATCGCGCTGCGCGCTGCCGTGCAACGGGCGACTGGCGCTGTGTATCGGACAATGCGTCGCAGGCTTCCGCCGTGGATGCGTCGAGCGTGTCCGCGCGACGGCTGGTTGCTCAGGCCGCTCAGGCAGGCGGCAAGTGATTGAATGTGCGTGATGCGCTCAAGCGACCCATGAGCGCGTGCCGCCGCCAACCTTCGATTCCAGCGCATCGTTTGTCGCCGATACACAAAGCAGCGCTTTGACACGCTTTGCCTGCTCCGCGACGAGATCGAAATGTTCTTGCACGAATGTAAGTCTTGCCGTCCAGTAGGCGCCGTTCAGATGTGGAACGGGCCCTTGCGTCCGCGACAGGCGCAGCATCTTTTCCAGATGATCGATCTCGCCCTCTGCTAGTACTGATCGGAATTTGGTAGATGCGGAAATCGTCGATGCCATGCGTCGCCCCAGTACATTTTAGTGAACGGGAACGTAGTGCAAGTGGCATGCCCAAAACAGCTAATAAGCGGGTCGTGTTTGTTACGCGCGTAATCGTTCGCGAATCTGCAACACAACATCTTCCCTGAGTGCATTGCGTTTTCGGCGCAGCGCATTTCCCTTAGCCGAGTCATCGCGATCCGCAAGATTCAACCGGGGCGGGGCAAGCACGAACCAGCCGTTCCATGTGGCGAAAGCGCCGCATTCGCGTGAGAGGTTGTCGTAGTCCGCCGACACGCGTTTCTTGCGCAGGCAATAGCGCCAGTTCGAATAGACATGTGCGTGTTTCGACACGATGAACGTACTGCCCATGCCAAGCGTCTGCGCCACGTTTTGCGCGAGATAAATCGCAAAGACCTTGGGTCGCAATCCAAGCCACTTCTTGGTGAGCGTACGAAAAAGGTCGCGGCCGTACATCGACTTGTCGGGGCCCTGGACCGCGCCAATGCACATGCGCGGGCGCAGCACCTTGCCGCCGAGATACGCCAGGCTGAACGTGCACGACACCACGCGTCTGCCGGATGCATCGCGAATGCAAAGTGACCAGTCGCCTTCGCGCTGAAAATGCCCGATCGATTCGAGCGATACGTCCCAACTGTCTGCATCGACCGAGATGCGTGCAATCGATACTCGTCCTTCAAATGCAATACGATTCGCCAGTCGCGGCGCGCATTGCTGCGTGATCGCGCAATGATCGAGGCTCGCCTTGAGCCGTTCGCGTGCGTTGAAGCATCCATGAAGGAACGGCCGGTGCATGCGTTCGAGCGCGACCGGCTGACGCTCCACGAGGCTCGACAACGGCGATGTCGCACAGCGCTCGAGCCACGTCGTGGTCGTGCGCCACCAGAGCAGCGAGCGCAGCCAGAATCGAATCCGCCGCCATCGGGCGAAACGGCTCGTCCCCGGATATAAGATGCGGCTCGCGTGACTTATCGTTGCACATGAGTTCGCGATACGGGCGAACCATCCGGCGAGCGATTGCGAACCCGCGCCAAACCATTCAAAGAACAAGGGCATCGTGCACGACCTTTCTGGATTGCGATCGAACGGATGCTATCCATGCGCCGTGGCCGGCATGTCGAATTGCGTGGAGTCTTGTCGAGTTTTGTACGGGCATGCTCGTGGCGTGCGGCGCATCCGCTATCCTGTTTGTCATTCGGCGCCATTGCGTCACCACTGAGTCCCTCATGCCCTTCCGGATCTTGCTCGTCGAAGACGATGAACGCCTTTCGGCGCTGGTCGCGGCTTATCTCCGCAAG
>NZ_CAXTGZ010000117.1:0-14103 GCF_964243625.1 uncultured Caballeronia sp. | reverse complement strand
CCGGACTCTCGTTCTGGACGGCCATTTCTGTCATTTCTTCCCGACTCCGCCGGCGCTGCTCGACCGTATGCGGCACGACACGTTCGACCTGCTGATCACCGCCAATGAAACGCGCGACATGATCGGCGCGGAAATCATCGAACGGGTCCGGCATCTGGCGCCGCAGCTTCCCATCGTGCTGATGGCATCGAGCCAGAACGAGTCCGACGTGGTGGCGTGCCTGAAGGCCGGCGCGGACGACTGCGTCTCGAAACCCGTGCGCTTCGACGAACTCGCCGCCCGCGTGGAAGTGCTCGCCCGGCGCAGCATGGTGCGTACGCCCGCAGCCGAGCATTTCGGCGACTACCGGTTCAATTCTTCCGAATTGAGCGTCAGTTTTGCTGACCAGCGGGTTCTGCTCACGCCGAAGGAGTTCCGCTTCGCACGGCTGTTGTTCACCAACCTGTCGCGCGCCGTGTCACGGGCCCACATCATGGAAGTAGTGTGGCCTCGGGGCAGCGACATGGCGTCGCGCACACTCGATACCCATGCATCGCGCCTGCGCTCGAAATTGCATCTTCGTCCGGAAACCGGATACCGGCTGACGCCGCTTTACGGCTATGGCTACCAACTGGACCGGATCGAAGCCTCGGAAATGCCAGGTGGCTTGTCTGGCATGGGTTTCGCCGGAGGTCCGCCGGGAGGAACTGAAGAGTTTCGTGAAAGGCTATAATATTGGGCTAATTCTTAGGCATTTTTAAAGGCCATCAGCTCAGGCCCACAACATGCAGCTCCTCGCGATCGGAATCAACCACCACACTGCGCCTGTCGCCCTGCGCGAACGCGTGGCGTTTCCGCTCGAACAAATCAAGCCGGCCCTCGGCGCGCTGAAGGACCTGTGGCTCGGGTCCATGGGCAAGGCGGCGCCGGAAGCCGCAATCCTCTCCACGTGCAACCGCACGGAGCTGTATTGCGCGACCAGCGACAAAGCGGCACGCGACGCCGCCGTCCACTGGCTTTCGAAGTATCACAACTTGCCAGTCTCCGAACTCGCGCCGCACGTGTACGCGCTGCCGCAGTCCGAAGCCGTTCGGCATGCGTTTCGAGTCGCCTCCGGGCTCGATTCCATGGTGCTCGGCGAGACGCAGATCGTGGGGCAGATGAAGGATGCGGTGCGCACCGCCTCCGAAGCTGGCGCGCTTGGCACGTATCTCAATCAGTTGTTTCAGCGCACGTTTGCCGTCGCCAAGGAAGTCCGCACGACGACCGAAATCGGCGCGCAATCGGTTTCCATGGCGGCTGCCGCCGTGCGTCTCGCGCAGCGGATCTTCGAAAATATCTCCGGCCAGCGCGTGTTGTTCATTGGCGCCGGCGAAATGATCGAGTTGTGCGCAACCCATTTCGCCGCGCAAAAGCCGCGTGAACTCGTGGTGGCGAACCGCACCGCCGAACGCGGCGAGAAACTCGCGGATCGTTTCAACGGACGCTCCATTCCGCTGTCCGAGCTTCCGGCACGCATGCATGAGTTCGACATCATCGTGTCGTGTACGGCGTCCACCTTGCCCATCATCGGGCTGGGCGCGGTCGAGCGGGCGGTGAAAGCCCGCCGCCACAGGCCGATTTTCATGGTCGATCTCGCCGTACCACGCGACATCGAGCCAGAAGTGGGCGAGTTGCAGGACGTGTTCCTCTATACCGTCGACGATCTCGGCGCGATCGTGCGCGAAGGCAGCGCGTCGCGACAGGCGGCGGTGGCGCAGGCCGAGTCGATCATCGACACACGCGTGCAAGGTTTCATGCAATGGCTGGATGCACGCAGCATCGTGCCGGTGATCCGTCACATGCACACGCAAGCCGACGCCCTGCGCCGCGCCGAAGTCGAACGCGCTCGCAAGATGCTCGCGCGCGGCGAAGATCCGGCAGCCGTGCTCGAAGCGCTGTCGCAGTCGCTTACCAACAAGCTGATCCATGGTCCCACGCACGCGCTCAGCCGTGCCAGCCATGAGAACCGCGACCAGCTCATCGAATTGATGGGCGGACTCTACAAACACGGCCATCCGGTGGGATCGAACGATCCCACGGAGAATTAGCGCCCCTCGCCCGCCTTTAGCGGTTACAGCCGCCGTCTCGTCTTCAATAGCGCCGTATTTTTAGGCCGCTTTCCTGATCGCAGTCTTCTCCGGAGCCTCGCTCCAGCACCCCATGAAAACGAGCATGCAAAGCAAGCTCGACCAGCTCACTACCCGGCTGGCCGAACTCAATGACCTGATGAGCCGCGAAGATGTGACCGCCGATTTGGATCAGTATCGGAAGATCACGAAGGAAAATGCGGAGATCGGGCCCGTGGTCGAGCAATACGCGTTGTGGCGCCAGGCAGCGAACGACGAACGCACCGCCCAGGAACTGCTCACCGATCCGTCCATGCGCGACTTCGCAGAAGAGGAGATCGGCGAGGCGCGCGAGCGGATGGCGGCGATCGAACGCGATCTGCAAGCCATGCTGCTGCCGAAAGATCCCAACGACGACCGCAATATCTTCATCGAAATCCGCGCGGGCACGGGCGGCGATGAATCCGCGTTGTTCGCCGGCGACCTGCTGCGCATGTATCTCCGATACGCAGAGCGCAATCGCTGGACGGTCGAGATGATGTCGGAAAGCGCGTCGGATCTGGGCGGTTACAAGGAAGTGATCGTGCGGATCGCGGGGCTCAATGTGTATTCGAAGCTGAAGTTCGAGTCGGGCGGGCATCGCGTGCAGCGGGTTCCGGCGACCGAGACGCAAGGGCGCATTCACACGTCGGCGTGCACGGTCGCAGTGATGCCGGAAGCCGATGAAATCGGCGAGGTCGTGATCAATCCGGCCGACTTGCGCATCGATACCTTCCGCGCTTCGGGCGCGGGCGGTCAGCACATCAACAAGACAGATTCGGCCGTGCGCGTGACGCACTTGCCGACGGGCATCGTCGTGGAATGCCAGGACGACCGCTCGCAGCACAAGAACAAGGACCGTGCGCTGAAAGTGCTCGCCGCGCGGATCATGGACAAGCAATATCACGAGCAGCACGCGAAGGAAGCCGCGACGCGCAAGAGTTTGATCGGATCGGGAGACCGGTCGGAGCGCATTCGCACGTATAACTTCCCGCAAGGGCGGATGACGGATCATCGGATCAACCTGACGCTCTACAAGCTCGACGCAATCATGGACGGCGATATCGGTGAACTCGTGGCCGCGCTCGTCAGTGAACATCAGGCCGAGTTGCTGGCCGCGCTGGGCGATGCCGAATGACAACCGTTGCCGGGCTCTTGCGGGCATCACCGTTGCCTGCGCTTGAAGCGCGGATCCTGCTCGAGCATGTGCTCGGCTGGCGGCGCACGGAACTGATCACGCGCGATGACGAGGAACTGCCCGAGGAAAGCGTCGACCGCTTTGAAGCGCTTGCTCGACGACGGACGGATGGCGAACCGATCGCGCAGCTTGTTGGAACGCGCGAGTTTTTCGGGCTGTCATTCGACGTGACGCCCGATGTGCTGATTCCCCGCCCCGAAACCGAATTGCTGGTCGAGATCGCTTTGGCGAAGATCGAGGGAATGCACGAGCCACGCGTGCTCGATCTCGGTACGGGCAGCGGTGCGATTGCTGTCGCGATCGCCTCGTCCCGCCACGACGCAAAAGTCTGGGCCGTCGATCGATCCGCGGAAGCGCTCGCGGTTGCGGCCGCGAATGCATCGAAGTTGCTCGGCATCGACCGGTCGCTGACCGTCGTCCAAAGCAACTGGACGGAGGCGTTGGACCCGGCGCAGCGGTTCGAAGTGATCGTGAGCAATCCGCCGTACATCGCGCAAAACGATCCGCATCTGGCCGAAGGCGACCTGCGTTTCGAACCGCGCGCCGCCCTCACCGACGAAGCCGACGGACTCAGCGCAATTCGCACGATCATCCAGACGGCGCCGTTTTTTCTCGCCGCGAATGGTTCTCTGTGGCTGGAACACGGCTACGACCAGGCGGAGGACGTTCGGGCGCTGCTGACGGCGCGCGGCTTCTCGGATGTCCGTTCCGAATACGATCTCGCCGGAATCGAACGCGCCAGTGGCGGCGTGTTCGCGGCATGAGCTCCGGGCGCGCTCAAGCTGCGCCGATTGAAATCCGCTATCATTTCAGACACGTTGGCGCGTAAATCTCGCGCCGCTCGACCCCCAAATCAACCCGCATTACAACGCATCGCAGGAAAGACCATGGATACGCAAGAACGCATCAAGCAAATCGTCGATGCAGCACCGGTCGTGCTGTTCATGAAAGGCACGGCGCAATTCCCGATGTGCGGTTTCTCCGGCCGCGCCATCCAGGTCCTCAAGGCTTGCGGCGTGACCGAGTTGAAGACGGTCAACGTCCTGGAAGACGAAGGCGTGCGCCAGGGCATCAAGGAATTCTCGAACTGGCCGACCATTCCCCAGCTTTATGTGAAGGGTGAGTTCATCGGCGGGTCGGACATCATGATGGAAATGTACGAATCGGGCGAATTGCAGCAATTGTTTGCCGCTGCCTGAGTCTGTCCCGAGCTTGGTAGCCGACCGTACTTCGCCCTCCGACCCCGTACCGCGACGGCTGATCGTCGCGATCACCGGCGCCACGGGTTCGATCTACGGCGTGCGACTGCTTGAAACGCTGCGCCGCCTCGGCGGCGTGGAAACGCACCTGTTGATATCGAATGCGGGTTGGCTGAATATCCAGCACGAACTGACACTCGATAAATCCACCGTCCACGCGCTCGCGGACGTCGTGCACAACGTGCGCGATGTCGGCGCAAGCATTGCATCAGGATCGTTTGCGACGGACGGCATGATCGTCGCGCCCTGCTCCATGAAAACGCTGGCGAGCATCGCGCTGGGGTTATCGGACAATCTCATCACCCGCGCGGCTGATGTCGTGCTCAAAGAACGCCGGCGCCTTGTTTTGATGGTGCGCGAGACGCCGTTCAACCTCGCGCATCTGCGCAATATGACGTCCGTCACCGAAATGGGCGGCGTGATTTTTCCGCCGCTGCCGGCGTTTTATCACCGGCCAGGTTCTATCGATGAAATGGTCGATCAGACGGTGGATCGCGTCATCGACATGTTTGCTTTAGGGCGTCCCATCGCGACCGCTTGGCCCGGCCTGAAGAACGCCGAGCATTAACAACAGGCACGACACAATTCATCTCCTCAGCGACCGTTTATCAACGCTCTGAGTAGCCGTATATTCATGGCAACCACTCTTATAGAGGCTCGCTGCCATGTCCCGGCTTCCTACCGTCTTCATCTCCCACGGCGCACCGACACTGCCTATCGACCCGTCGATGCCATCGGCGGAGTTCGCTTCGTTCGCTACGCGTTTCGAGCGCCCGCGTTCAATCCTCATGCTCTCCGCTCATTGGGGCACGGCGCAGCCGGTCGCGAGCATCGCGGAACAACCGGAAACCATCCATGACTTTTATGGCTTTCCGCGAGCGCTGTACGAGATCCGCTACCGCGCGCCCGGCGCGCCTGAACTCGGAGAGCACGCCGCTACGCTTTTGACGCAAGCGGGCATTGCGTCGGCGGTCACCGAACACGGCCTGGATCACGGCGCGTGGGTTCCGCTGTTGCTGATGTACCCGGATGCGGCCATTCCGGTCGCGCAACTATCGATACAACCGCATCTCGATCCGGCGCACCACTACCGCATAGGCCGTGCGCTGCGGGCATTGCGCGGCGATGGCGTGATGATCGTGGGCTCGGGCCAGATCACGCACAACCTGCGTACGGCCGATTTCGGCGCGCGGCCGGAAGACGGGGATCCGCGTGTGACGGAATTTACGAACTGGTTCGAAGACAAGATGGCGGATCGGGATATTGCGGCGCTGCTGGACTATCGGAAACAGGCGCCTCATGCCGTCCTGATGCATCCGACCGATGAACATCTGCTGCCGATTTTCGGCGCATTGGGCGCTGCGGGCGACGATTTCGGACTCGATATTCAGTCGCTCGGCACATTCCAAAAAACGCTGGCCATGACGAATTACGTTTTCGGCGACGCTTGATTGACGCAAAACACGTCGATTTGCCGCGAATGAAAAAAACCCGCCTGCAAGTCCAGGCGGGTTCTTATGGTCAGGTATTCAAGCCGTCAATTCAATGACCGATACCTTCCAGGATTTCATCGTGGCTTTCACGCTCCTCGAGATATTGCGTCCTGTACCCGGTATGCACGCCCCAATAATAAAACGCGAGCGCGAGGACTGCCACAAGGGCCATATCCCAGCCATACGGCAATAATCCACGGCCGCCGAATTCCTTGCTGCCGATCAGCGATAAAACCGCCATAGACGGCAAATATGCCACCAGCCACCACGAGGCTTTCAGGTCATTTCCCCAAGTATCGAAACCAGTTTTAGCTTGATAGTAGAAATAAACTGGCAGCGCAACCACCATCAACACGATGATTTCACCGGTCAGCGGCCATTTCGCCCAATACAACACTTCAGACGCGCACACGAACGCGAACGGCGCAATGATGCTCATGCCCGGAATCGTCAATGGCCGATGTAAATCCGTCGCCGCCCGGCGCAACGCCATCAGGCTGACCGGTCCAGTCAGATAGGAGATCACGGTGGCAACCGAAATCACCGCCGCCAGCGAGCTCCACCCGCGGAAGAAGAACATGAAGATGAACGCGATGATCAAGTTGAAGAACATCGCCGGACGCGGCACGCCGTAAAGCGGATGCACGCTGCCCAGGAACTTCGGCAACGTGTTGTTACGTTCCATTGCGTAGATCATGCGCGACGTGGTCGCCATATACGTGGTGCCGGTGCCGCTGGGACTCACGAATGCATCGACATAAAGCAGGAACGCAAGCCAGTTGAGGTTCAGCGCCAATGCCAGTTCTGCAAAAGGCGAAGCGAAGTTGAAATGGCTCCACCCTTTCAGCACATCGCCTGGACTTACCGCGCCGATATAGGCGACCTGCAGCAGCACATAAATAACCAATGCAAGCAGGATCGAACCAATCACCGCAAACGGAATGCTCTTGGACGGATTACGGGCTTCACCGGCCAGATTAACTGGACTCTGGAAACCGTTGAAACTGAAGACGATACCGCTGGTCGCCACTGCGGTTAATACCGCCGACCATCCATAAGGTGCGAAACTCGACGCCGTACCAAAGTTTTCCGAATGAAAACCGGTAAGCATCAATCCCAAAATTGTCGCGCCGGGGATAATGAACTTGAAGACGGTAATCATCGAATTGGCGCGAGCAAATAATTTCACGCCCCAATAATTCAAAAGGAAATAAACGATGACCAACATTGCCGATAACCCCAACCCTATCGGCGTTAGAGATTCATCGACATATAGCGCATGCGCCCACGCATAAGGCCATGTGCTCATGTATTGGATCGATGCCTCCGCTTCAATAGGAATCACCGAAACAATCGCGATCCAGTTCGCCCATGCGCTGACGAATCCAACCAGCGCGCCATGTGAATAGCGGGCATATCGCACCATGCCGCCGGACTCAGGGAACATTGCGCCGAGTTCCGCATAAGTGAGCGCGATGGCGAGAATCACGAGCGCGCCGATCACCCATGCCACGATGGCAGCGGGCCCCGCAATCTTGGCCGCCTTCCAGGCGCCAAACAACCAGCCAGAGCCGATGATGGAACCCAGACCCGTCAGCAGCAACGCAACTGGTCCGATGTTCCGTTGAATAGAACTTTTCACTCCATCTCCTTGAGTCAGCAAACTTCCAATCGACAAGTGCGGGTTGATGAACTTGTACGTACTTTTCGGTTCAATCCCCTGCCTCACACCAGCGTGGCGCGTAGTTTAACGGCTGTCGAAGCAATGTGTTGTATGAGGTTTCCTAATGACACATGATTTGTGTCTGCATCGGCAAACATCGAGAAACGAAAGACTTGTAAGATTAACTTTCGATGTCCGACGATCACGCCTCACAAGAAGCGAACCGTGTCTCAAAAAACCCCAAATTCCGGTCGGTTATTATTTGACCTCGGGTTTGATTCGCCGTATAAACCCTCTTGCAGGATTTCAAGCGGCGAGTGAATTGGTCTTTCGTAGTTCGCCCAGTACGGTACTCCGGTTGGTCCCATTGCCCCTTCCTTGATTTTCATGCACATTCGGGCCTCGGCCTTATTCAACATCTTTAGGAACACGTAACATGGAAACCGGTACCGTCAAGTGGTTCAATGACGCAAAGGGCTTTGGCTTCATCACGCCGGACGGCGGCGGCGAAGATCTGTTCGCTCATTTCTCCGAAATTCGCACGGAAGGCTTCAAGACGCTTCAGGAAAACCAGAAGGTTACCTTTGAAGTGAAGACTGGCCCGAAGGGCAAACAAGCTGCAAACATCAAACCGGCTTAAGTTTTAGTCGGTTTGATTCAGCAAAAGAAAACCCCGCATTCGCGGGGTTTTTTCTTTTTACTTCACGGGTTTATGCGGAGTCATCGAGAAGCGGCTTTAATTTATCCAGACAACAATTTAGCAATTAATACCGATTAACCGAATAGCCGCCGCGCATAGATTCCGAGTCCGGTTGCAACGCTCGCGAGACGATCGCCGAAAACGGCCTCGGCTGCGGGAAATGCGCTCGATATCGACTGCGAAAGAAAGCTGAGGCCGGTGGAACCGCCCGTGAAGTAGACCGCGCTTACATCGGCTGGAGCAACGCCCGCGCGACGCACCGTCTCCTCGGCAGCTTGCGCAATCCGGCGCGTTTCTTCCAGCCCTGCATCGACGAGTTGTTGCGCCGTAAAGCCGATGCGCAGCGCCTCTTCGACCTCCTCCATGCCGATGGTGGTCTCGCCGCCCGCGGCGACATCGATCTTCGCGGCTTCCGCGTGCGATGCCAGCGCATGGCCCAGGCGCCGGTCGACAACGCGCATCAGCCGGTCGTGATGCCGCTGATCGCTGTAGAGATGCCGCATCAATTGCAGTTCGCCCACGCGTTTCGGCCCGTAGACCGTATTGATCAGATGCCACGTGGCGAGATCGAAATAAACGCGATTCGGCACTTCGCGGCCTTCCGGCGCAATCGACTGGTAGCCGAGTTCGCGCAGGATCGTCGCAAGTTCGACGCGCCGGTCGAAGTCCGTACCAGCCACGTGCACGCCGTAATGTGCGAGCACGTCGTCTTTACGCGACAACTTTTCAGCGCGCTCCGGCCCGACTCGCACTAGCGAGAAGTCCGACGTACCACCGCCAATGTCCGCGACCAGGACCAGCGCTTCTTTCGTGAGACTCGCCTCGTAGTCGAAAGCCGCCGCGATCGGTTCGTACTGGAAGTGGATGTCCGTGAGGCCAATGGCCTGTGCCGCAGCCTGCAACTGGTTCTGGGCGAGTTGATCGGCGCGCGGGTCGTCATCGACGAAAAATACCGGGCGGCCGAGCACGGCGCGGGTGATCGGCGTGCTCGACACGGCTTGCGCCTTCTGCTTCAGGTGCTGGAGGAACAGCGTGATGACATCGACGTAGCGAATCGCGGAACCGTCGCCGAGATCCGTGCTGGTCTCGGCAAGCGGCGAGCCGAGGATACTTTTCATGGAGCGCATCAAACGGCCGTCGAAACCGTCGATATAAGCCTCGAGCGCCGCGCGCCCGTAGGCCTGCTCGTCCTCGTCAGTGTTGAAAAACACAGCGGTCGGCAGCGTGGTGGCGTTGCCTTCGACCGGAGCAAGCCGGATCGATGCCCCGTCAGGCAAAGCGACCGCTGAGTTCGACGTGCCGAAATCGATCGCGCAATAAGTCATGGGGTGAGCGACGGCAGCGTGAACCCCGCCGAGCATCGCAAACAAAAAGTGGAGCGCGTTTTTAGCACGTAACGCGCTGCACTTCAACCGGCGATCAAAAACATCTGCGACGGTACGGTTTTTGCTCGAAAACCCGGTAATTAGTACGCTACCGGCATGCATCGGGCCGGATTTTTCCCACGCACCCGGCTAAATGCATGAACGACACCACCGCAGTCTCCGACGTCGACCACGATGACAAGGCGTCCGCAACGATCATCGAAACGGATCTGCCCGGGCGGCTCGACAGGTTGCCTTGGGGGCGGTTTCACACGTTGATCGTGGCGGCGCTCGGCATCACGTGGCTGCTCGACGGGCTCGAAGTCACGCTGGCCGGTGCGGTGGCGAGTGCGCTCAAGGCGAGCCATGTACTGAAATTTTCCAATGCCGACGTCGGCATTGGCGGCAGCGCCTACATTGCCGGCGCGGTGGTCGGCGCGCTGGGTTTCGGCTGGCTAACCGACCGGCTGGGGCGCCGGAAACTCTTTTTCATCACGTTGTTTCTGTACGTGGCCGCGACCGCTGCGACCGCGTTTTCCTGGGATCTCGCGAGTTTCGTGCTGTTTCGGTTTCTTACCGGCGCGGGTATCGGCGGCGAATACACGGCGATCAACTCCACGATCCAGGAATTCACGCCCGCTCGCGTGCGCGGCTGGACGGACCTGGCAATCAACGGGACGTTCTGGGTCGGCGCGGCGCTGGGCGCGGCCGGCTCCATCGTGCTGCTCGATCCGGGCCTGCTGCCGCCCGATTACGGCTGGCGGGCGTGTTTTCTTATCGGTGCGATTCTCGGGCTGGCCATTCTCTTCATGCGCATGTGGGTGCCCGAAAGTCCGCGCTGGCTGATCACGCACAACCGCGTGGACGAGGCGAAGGAGATCGTGGAAGGCATCGAGGCGAAGTTCCGCGAGCACGGCGCGACGCTTTCGACCGATCCCATCAAGCCGCTGCGCCTGCACGTACGCGATCACACGAAGCTGAGCGAAGTGTTCCAGTCGCTGTTTCATTCTCACCGGCGCAGGTCACTGGTCGGCTTGACGCTGATGACGGCGCAAGCTTTTTTCTACAACGCGATATTTTTCACCTACGCGCTCGTGCTGACGGAGTTCTACCACGTGCCGGGCGACCACATCGGCTGGTACGTGCTGCCGTTCGCCGCGGGCAATTTTCTCGGGCCGCTCGTTCTCGGCCGCCTCTTCGACGTCCTCGGCCGGCGCAAGATGATCGCCTTCACCTACGGCATGTCAGGCATCCTGCTGACCATCAGCGGGTACATGTTCGAGCAGGGCATGCTGACCAGCACCACGCAGACGATCTCGTGGATGGTGATTTTCTTCTTCGCGTCGTCGGCGGCAAGCTCGGCATATCTCACCGTCAGCGAAACTTTTCCGCTGGAGATTCGGGCGTTGGCTATCGCCATTTTTTATGCGTTTGGGACGGCGCTGGGGGGGATTGCCGGGCCTGCGCTGTTCGGGCGGCTCATCGATACCCATCAGCGCGGCGCCGTCTTCACGGGCTATCTGATCGGTTCTGCGTTGATGATGCTGGCAGCGGTCGTTGCAGGGGTCTGGGGGGTGTCGGCCGAGCGCAAGTCGCTGGAGGAAGTGGCGCGGCCGTTATCGTCGGCGGAAGATTGATGCGTCCCTCGCAACGAGGGACGTAGAACCGGCGCTTATTTGAACGCCTTGCCCCAGGCACCGTCGAATGCGATTTCACTCAGCGCCACGCGCGCACGCGGCGCGAGTTCACGTTCACGCAGGGCGTCGTCGAGCGTGGCCGGGTCGCCCGGATGGCCCACGGCAATCATCGCGATGACTTCGACGTCGTCCGGCGGCGAGAAGGTTTCGCGGAACGCATTGGTGTCGAAACCGCTCATCTGGTGCGCGACAAGCCCGAGTGAATGCGCCTGCAGCGCCAGCGAGAACGCGGCCGCGCCCGTGTCATAAGGCGCCGTGCGGTTCACTTCTCCCTTCGATGTCAGCGTCTTCGCCAGCACGCAAACCAGTACCGGCACGTTGGCGTTCCAGCCCTGATTGAACGGGACGAGCGTGGCGAAGGCCTTGTCGAACGCAGCTTGATCGTGGCTCCGGTCAAAGACGACGAAGCGCCACGGCTGCATGTTGTACGAAGACGGCGCCCAGCGCGCGGCTTCCAGAAGACTGTGCAACTGCTCGCGGCTTACCGCCTTGTTCGATATCGCCCGCGGGCTCCATCGGCCGGCGAGCAACGGGTCGATAGCGACTTCGGTAGGAGCGATTTTTTCAGTCATGCGAGATCCTCGTTCGAGTGGGTTATCACAACAACACGAGCGGCACGCTGGAAACGCGCGCCGCAACCGCCATAGGATAACCAAGCCCGCGACGCCGTGCTGCCGCCCGGAATCCCCGAGTCCACCTCAAACCTTACGTTGCCACCGCCTGAATCCGCCGCGACGCCTTGTTGATGCGCAACACCATCACGGCCGCGACAATGCACAGGCTGCCCGAAATCATGGTCGCGACCGTGTAGGTGCCGAGGCTCGCGCGCAGCATGCCGCCGCCCAGCGCCGCAAATGCCGCGCCAAGCTGATGCGCCGCGACGACCCAGCCGAATACGATCGGCGCTGATTCCTTGCCGTAGACATCCGTGGCCAGCTTGACCGTGGGCGGGACGGTCGCGACCCAATCGAGTCCGTAGAACACGGCGAAGATCGGCAAGCCGTAGAAATCGATGCCGAACGCCTGCGGCAAGAACATCAGCGACAACCCGCGCAAGCCGTAGTACCAGAAGAGCAGGACGCGAGCATTGAAGCGGTCCGAAAGCCAGCCGGAAAGCGTCGTGCCGAAAAGATCGAAGATGCCCATGGCCGCAAGAAGGCCCGCGCCCTGCACTTCGCTCATGCCGTGATCGGCGCACATCGCAATCAGATGCGTACCGATATACCCGTTCGTACTCGCCCCGCAGATGAAAAAACTGCCGGCCAGGAGCCAGAAATCGCGCGTCTTGCTCGCCATGCCGAGCGTGCCGAACGCGAGCGCAATCGGATTTTTCTGCGCGACGGGAATGGGCGGCGGCGCGTCGGCCGGTTCGCCGAACGGGCGCAACACGAGATCCGACGGACGTTCCGGCAGCAGCCACGCGACCAGCGGCAACGTGAGCGCCGCAGCGGCGGCAACCACCAGCACGACTGGCCGCCAGCCAAAATGCTCGGCAATGGCCGCGAGCACTGGCAGGAACACCAGTTGGCCGGTCGCCGAACTGGCGGTGAGAATGCCCATCGCGAGGCCGCGATGCGTCGTGAACCAGCGATTGACCACCGTCGCTGCCAGCGTCATCGCGGCAACTCCGGTTGCGCCCCCCACCAGGACGCCCCAGACGAGCACCATCTGCCAGGGCGCTGTCATCAGCGACGACAACGCCACGCCCGTCGCCAACGTAGCAAGCGCGACCAGCACGGTCGGCCGCACGCCGAAGCGCTGCATGGCGGCAGCAGCGAATGGTCCGGTCAGCCCGTACAAGGCAAGGTTGATGGATATCGCGAGCGAAATGGTCGCGCGGCTCCAGCCGAATTGCTGCTCGAGCGGCAGCATCATGACGCTCGGCGTCGCGCGTGTGCCGGCGGCGGCCAGCAACACCAGGAACACCACGCCCACCGATATCCACGCGTAATGCATGCGGCCCGAAAGCCGCCGTGCTGCCCAATTCATGCTTCGCTCCGGTTTTTCATCGTATTTTTTGCGTGGCCGGCGGCATAGAAGTTACCGATCAGTCACATTGAGGTTGCGAGCTTAGTGACTGATCGGTAACATGTCAAGAATCCCTTCGGATTCAGAGGTTATGACCGTGGTACGAGCATCGACCCGAAACACTATCGCCGATAAAAAACCCGTCCGCCGGCACATGGACGGCGCAACTGCGCAAGAGCAACTGCTCGACGCAGCAGAACGGCTCTTTTACCGCGACGGCATTCGCGCAATCAGCGTCGATGCCGTTGTGGAACGCGCCGGCGTGAACAAGATGAGCGTCTACCGGCAGTTTTCGTCGAAGGACGATCTGGTCGTGGCGTATCTCACGCGCATGGACGAGCGGTTCCGCGAGCGCGTCGAGGCGAGCTTCGCAAAGCATCCCGGCGATGCCGCCAAGGGTCTCGTGCAAGGCATCACGGATCTGGTGGAACGCGCGTCGCGGCCGGATTACCGTGGCTGCCCGTTCGTGAACGTGGCGTGCGAATTCGCGGATCGCGAACATCCCGCGCGGGTATCGGTTGCGCGCAACAAGGCTTATCTGATTGGACGATTACTGGCGCTGTCAGAAGCATCCG
>NZ_CAXTGZ010000116.1:0-14123 GCF_964243625.1 uncultured Caballeronia sp. | reverse complement strand
TTGGCGTCGGCGCCGGTCAATTGCTGGCGGGATCGAACAGCGGGTGAATCCTCCACCGACTTTCGGCGCGTGAGGAACCAGCGCTTCCCTTTTGGGGCGGCGCACATCTCGAACTGGTAAAGCGCCGTGACACTCGATGCCTGCGGAACCAGTTCATCAGGCAAGGTAACGCTGTCTATGTCAGCCCAGATTTCTACGCGTACATCGCCGAACAAGAACCTCACCAGGTTCTGGTACGCCTCTTCCGAATTGACGATGCCGAAGTAGCCCGAATGCGACCGGAACGCGTAGTTGGTGGCGACTTGCCGGGTTGCCATGTTGTCATCGACGCCCCAGAGCGACGCGTTATCCACGCGCACCAGTCCGTCGCTGCCGTTGCCTACGAACGCGCGAACAACACCTTGCAGCACTTCGTAATCGCCGCGATTCGTTCCGACCATGCAAAAGATCCGGTCCGATGGCATCGCGCTTTGTGGAATCAGATCGACACGGCCATTGAATTGCGGCGAGATCTGCTGGAGGTTCAAATACGTGGTCATCTCGTCGCGGTTGAACGTGTTCGCCTGTTCCGCGGTGAGCCAAGACGGCACGTTGATGCCGAGCACATCGATTCCATTGTGGGGCGTGGCGAAGGTAAAGAACTTGTCGGCAGCTTCGCGCATCGGTCTGAAGTCTTCGCTCGTGTTGTGAAGAAACGCACGCGCTACAAGACCTCCCATGGAATGCGCCACGAGGTAATACTTGAAGTCCTTGTCGGTCATCGGCGGGCTGCCGTCGGCTGGCCGATGCTGCAAAACGAGTTCCTTGACGCGCTTCAACAGGTCGTTCAGGCCTTGCGCATAGACTTCGACCTTTCTGGATTTACCGTCGCCGAGAAGTGCCGAGCCGTCGTCGTAGTACCGGTAGATGATGATCGATGAAGCGGGTATTCCGGGAATCGAGTTGCCATTGTCATCTCGTGGTGGCGACCAGTCCGGGTCCATGATGTCGTATCCATCCTGATACACATGCTGGTACTGATATTCCGATGCAAGCCGGACAAGCGGCGACTCGAACACGAACTTCGCGGGCTGCCTGTCCGAAGCACCCGTAGCCCTATACAGCGTGGACCCTACGTTGAAACCGCAGAACGGGTCCGCAGCTGTATCGTTTCGCTCCGATACCGTCATTGCGTAGCCGCGAATGTAGATGACGGGATAGCGATTGGGCATGGCGTCTCCGTTTTCGTTTTCGCATACCGCGTAAAACGATCCAGGGCGCATGTTTTTTTAAAGGCAATGCTCGAGGCCGTTTTTAAGCGTTTGCCTCAAGTGTTGTAAAATTTGGCCTTGCTTGTTGTGTCCTCATCTTCTTCACATCGTCACCCCTTGATCAGACCCATGTAGTTGCGCAGGCATTGTCCACACGTCATCACGGCTCCCGGTAGTCAAAACGCACACACCATCTGCCGGCGCTGATCCTGTATTGCTTCAAGCACAATCCACGCACCACATGAAAACCGGCTCTTCTCGGCAGCGGCAAAGCCGCTTCGCCCACGATATAAAAAGCAACGTCCTCGCAGGCCTTACGTCGTCATTCGCGCTCGTCCCTGAATGCATCGCCTTTGCGCTCGTGGCACAAGTGAACCCATTGATGGGTCTGTACGGTGCTTTCATGATCTGCACGATCACAGCGCTGTTCGGCGGACGGCCCGGCATGATCTCCGGTGCGGCGGGCTCCATGGCCGTGGTCATCGTTGCGCTGGTTGTTCAGCACGGCGCGCAGTATCTGTTAGCCACGGTCGTGCTGAGCGGCCTGATCATGGCAACGTTCGGCTTGCTCAAGCTCGGCAAGCTGATCCGCATGGTTCCGCATCCGGTCATGCTGGGGTTTGTGAATGGGCTGGCGATCATCATTGCCATGGCGCAGCTCGAGCACTTCAAGCATGTGACCACCGAAGGGGTGCAATGGCTGCAAGGGACCGAGCTGTATGTCATGTGCGGCCTCGTCGCGTTGACGATTGGAATTGTCTATTTGCTGCCGCGGCTGACGAAAGCGATACCGCCGGCACTGGCTGCGATTGTCGGTATCGGCGTGCTTTGCCAGCTTTTGCACGTTCCCACGCGTACGCTAGGCGACATGGCCCATGTTGCAGGCAGCTTGCCCGTGTTCCAGATTCCCGCCGTGCCCATGACGCTCGAAACGTTGGGCATCGTGTTGCCGTATGCGGTGCTGATGGCGATTGTCGGCTTGCTGGAAACCCTGCTTACGCTGAATCTCACCGATGACATCACCAGTACGCAAGGTCAGCCCAACCGCGAATGTCTCGCGCTTGGCGCGGCGAACGTGGTGTCGGGTCTCTTCGGCGGAATGGGTGGATGCGCAATGATCGGCCAGACCATGATCAACCTCAGTTCAGGCGGCCGTACACGTCTTTCGGGCGTGGTCAGCGGCGTCATGATCCTGCTGTTCATCCTGTTCCTTTCGCCGTTGATCGAGCGCATTCCGCTCGCGGCCCTGGCAGGAGTGATGCTCGTCGTGGCGCAGCAGACCTTCGCATGGGGATCGTTGCGTGTCCTGGGAAAGGTGCCGCGCAGCGACGCGGTCGTGATCATTGCGGTCACCGTCATTACGGTATTCACGGACCTGGCCATTGCAGTGCTGTGCGGAATCGTGATCGCCGCGTTGAACTTCGCGTGGCAGCACGCCCGTGACATTCATGCCGATGTCACCGCCAGCACGTCCGGCGACAAGACCTACATCCCGCGCGGCACGTTGTTCTTTGCTTCGACAACGCGCTTTCACGAACTGTTCGATCCGCTGAAAGATCCAGGCCGGATCGTCATCGATTGCGGTCATTTGCATCTTGCCGATCACTCGGCAATAGCCGCGCTTGAAGCGTTGAACCGGCGCTACGAGAAGGTCGGCAAGCAGCTCGCGTTCATTAATGTGTCGCCGCGAAATCAACGCCTCCTGCAACGGGTAGGATTCGATTTCGCAAGCGCTTCATAACGCTTTCAAGCGTGTGTGACGACGTTCAAACAAGTGCTTGTTCGTCGGCCCATGTCCAAAGCAGCGAGGGTTCCATGGGGCGCGCAAACAGAAACCCTTGCAGTTCGTCGCAACCGATACCGCGCAGAATCCGCGCCTCGCGCTCGGTCTCCACACCTTCGGCCACGACCTTCAATCCAAGCTCATGTCCGAGTCCGATGATCGATTTGATCACGGCGAGATCGCCGGGTGCATCGAGCATGTCATGCACGAACGCGCGATCGATCTTGATGCGGTCGAGCGGGAAACGATTGAGGTAACTCAGGCTCGAATAGCCCGTGCCGAAGTCATCGAGCGAGAGTTTCACGCCGAGCGCACGAAGTCCGGTAATGGCATCGAGGTAGTTCTCCGCGCTATCCATCAGCACCGTTTCCGTGATTTCGAGTTCGAGCAAGGCAGGGTCTACCTCATGGACCGCGAGTGCATTGCGCAAGGTCTCGACAATATTTGTATCGCGTAGCTGGATGGCGGAGAGGTTGATCGATACCTTCACGGTCATGGAGTCTTCGTCGCGCCATTGCGCAATCTGGCGGCATGCTTCGTCGATCACCCAAGCGCCAATGGAGATGATCAGGCCTGTCTCTTCGGCGATGTGAATGAACTGCGCGGGTCCGACCGGTCCAAGCTCGGGATTGGTCCACCGGAGCAGACCTTCGACGCCCGCGAGTGCGCCGGTTTGCGCATCCAGGCACGGCTGGTACGCGAGCCGTAATTCGTTGCGCTCGATCGCCGAGCGCAGGCACGTTTCGAGCGATAAACGCATCCGCGTGCGCTCCGCCATGTCGGGCGAAAAGAACCGCACGAGGTTGCGACCGTCTGCCTTGGCCTGGTACATGGCGGCATCGGCGTTCTGCATCAGCGTGCTGATGTCCTGGCCGTCGGCGGGGTACATCGCCACGCCTATGCTGCTCGATACCTGCAGCGTAAGTCCGCCGATCTGATGCGGTTCGCGTAACAGCGGAATGAGCCTTTCATCGATGATCTGCGCCGCTTCCGCAGCGTTGCACACCCCGCTGAGCGCAACGGTAAATTCGTCCCCGCCAAGACGGCTGACTGTATCGCCCGAGCGAACCGCGGCAAGCAGCCTGCGCGATACGGAGCGCAGCAAACCGTCGCCAACATGATGGCCGAGCGAATCATTGATGTTCTTGAAGCGGTCCAAATCGATGAACAGCACCGCCGCGCAACCGCCGCTGCGTTCTGACTTGTGCAATTCGTTGTCGAGCCGCTTGGAGAAAAGTGCGCGGTTTGGAAGCTCGGTGAGCACGTCATGCTCCGCGAGAAACTGGATGCGTGCTTCGCTGCGTTTGCGCTCGGTGACATCGATCAGCGTGCAGATGTAATGCGAGACGTTGCCGCGTTTGTCGCGCACCGCGCTCACGATCAGCCACGCCGGATATTCGCCGCCATGCGGGCGCCGGACCTGCGCTTCGCCATGCCAGTTGCTCGCGCGTCCCACCGCGGCGGCGACGCTTGCTCCCTCGTTGCTGCCGGGCAGTCCAATCGAAATGAACTCGGGTTGCTTACGCAATACATCGTCGGCGCCGTAACCCGTCGCGCGATAAAACGAGGGGTTTGCGGTAAGCAGACAGTATTCGCTGTCGAGTATGAGAATGGCCTCCGACGATGCCTCGAATACCTTCGCCCACAGTTCCAGGCGCTGCTCCATGAGCTTGATCTGGTCGATGGGCGTGAACGCCGTGAGCACCGCGTCCTGCCCCTGGAAGACGAGACGCCGCGCGGACAGCATGGCCCACGTGGGTTCATCCGTTGCACGCCAGCGGACTTCGAACTGGTCGACAGCGCCACGATCCGATAGCTGCTGGAAAAAGCGTGCCCGTACTGCGGAGTCCAGGCCGCGCGCCCATGGGTCGGCAACGCTGTGGTTCAGCCAGAAGAGGGCGGGCTTGTTGGCGTGGAGGATCTCGTGGCCGGGAATCGCCGTGACGACCATGGGCACCGGCGTGGCTTCCACCAGCGCGTGCTGCGCTTCCGATGCACGCGCCGTCGCGGCAAGTTCCTTTTGAACATCGCGCTCGTGATCGAGTTGTTCGAGCATTTCGTTGAAGCCGATCACGAGCTGCCCGATTTCATCCTGGCTGGGCCAGCTTGCGCGCAACGAATGATCGCCGGTGCGTCTGACGGTATCCATGACGCGTGCAAGTTGGCGCAACGGCCGCGAGATTTGTTGCGCCACGAAAAATACCATCACGAGGATGCCGCACAGCAGGAAAAGCGCCGTGCCGAGATGCAGCCACATGCGCGAGAACAGGCCGCTCACGCGGGCTCGCAGCAGGCCGGTGAGCTCGGTAGCTGTGTCGCGCCACGAATCCCGCGCGAGCCCCACCACGGCCTGTTGTGCCTCATCGGCGGACTTGAGGAGCGCCGGGTCGGCCGCCGCGCCCAAATCGACAGTGGCCCGCGCGACTTCGCGATAGGTTTCGATCGCCTCCAGCATTTTGCTGACCGAAGGCGTGAGCGCCACCGTCAGGCTGTGATTGGCGGCGGTGGCTTCGGCGAAATCGGATCTGAACCCTTGCAGTACGGCGTCGAGCTGCCCTTCGAGCACGAGGTAATGCGTGCGCATCTGCTCGGCTTTCGACGGCGTGACAGGCGTATCGCGCAATTGCGCGCCAATGCCGTTGATGGATTCGAGCAGCGCGGGGTAGCGCAGCACGGACAGGGACATTGCGTAATAGCTGTCGAGGTCCGGATCGAGGATCAGGTTCGACTGGTTACCCACGCGCGTGATGAGTTCGCGGCAGGCGGTGAGTGCATCCGTGACCGAGGCGGCATCGGGTTGCGTTTCCTGCGCCAGCAGCTTCAGCGTGTCGCGCACATGGTCGTTGAGTACGGCGCTTTCCATGTTCGCGCCGTAAAGCTGCTCGGCAATCGCAAGGCGTTCGGCGTCCTGTCGGAGCCGGGCCGACGTCATGTGTTTGCCGGCGCCGATCAGCGTGACGTCGATCAGCGCATCGCGCACGGTTTGGAGATAGGCGTTGCCGACGATTTCCTTGTCGGAGAAATCGATGGCGATGTACTTCTCGTGAATCAGGATGCCGCTGATGAACACCACCGCGCTCAGGTCGAGCAGGTAGATGAGCAGGAGTTTTCGGCCGACTCGCAGGCGGGCCAGCATCCGGAAGAACAGGTTCCGCTTCATGGTGTGCAGCCGTATCGGATCAAGGGCGATGCAACTCGCGCGAATAATGCCACGCCTGTACGCGGTTTATCGGCCTCGATGATCCGTTACTTGAGCGGATACTTAATATTCACATCTGCGGTGCACGGATTCTTCGCGGTGGTGCGTCAAACCACCGCGAATGGCTATCTCGCGGCGCGTGTTCCGGCCTGTGCCTGCATGAGAAATTCGTGCTGAAAAATGCACATGCGGTAGGCGTTGTGATATCTGCCGTTGCCAAAGAACTCTTCAATAAGCTCTGCTTCCCGCTTGAATCCGCATTTTTCGTAGACGTGAATCGCGGCCGTATTCGACACATCCACGATCAGATAAAGCTTGCGCATGTTGAGCACGGAGAACGCATAGTCCGTTGCAAGCAGCGTTGCGCTCGTTGCATATCCCTGGCCTTGCGCACTTGGCGCGATGATGATCTGAAACTCGCCACGGCGGTGGATATAGTCGAGTTCGATCAGTTCCGCAAGGCCGATGGGTTCGCCGGATTTATCGACGGCAACAAAGCGGCGTTCGCGCAGGTCGTGCACGTGACGGTCGTAAAGCTGCGAGAGTTCGGAGAAAGTTTCGTACGGTTCTTCGAACCAGTAACGCATGATCTTCGCGTTGTTATTCAGTCCGTGCACGAAGTGCAGGTCGGTGCGCTCGAGCGGCCTTAGCATGAGCTGGTTGTTTTCTTCGATGATCATTATTGGTACTCCGTGAACTTCGGTTCTCAAAAGCAAGAGCCAATATAACCCACTGGCTGAGCACTGACGCGTCAGGCGGTCGCGATCAACAATACGCCCGTGCCCACGAGCCCGGCAGTCCAGAGCCTGTCGAAATTGATCCAGCCGCGTCTGAGCACGCCAACGCCGAGCCAGTCATAAACCAGCAGCGCGATGGCACCGGTCACGAACAATGTGGTCAACGTATGCAAGCTGACCGCTGCAATGGAAACGATCAATGGGCCGGATGAATGAACCGGCATCGCGCTGCATAGTGGAATCAGGACAGGGATGAGCATCAGTCCTGCGCCGTGTGCGGTCGCCATCAGGAACGACCATACGACGAGCCCGACGAACCCCGTGGTCATGCCAACCCGCACGCGGTGCCGGTGGCCGTACTTGACGTGATAGGCGGCCCACGCAATCAGCAAGGCACCGCTGGCGATGCGGATTGCGTGGCCGTCAAAGACAAAGCCCGTGGCGAGCACGAGACCGGCCACCACGCCGATCGATAACGCATGCCCGAGCGCCATGGGCGGAAGGGCCCACAGCACCGCGCGCCGGCTGCGCCTGTGCAACCCGAGTGCCACCGCAAAGAGCCATCCCATGGCCGGATTGATGCCATGAAACAACCCGAGCCCGGCGATCGCAAACCACTCCCATGCCACGTTCAGGCGCTCATGGATAACAGTACGAGTCCGACGAACAATCGCCGCCTTCCAGCCTCACCTGATGCGGCCGGTGCGTCGAGGGCCACTCCACCAGAAAACGCGGATCGAATTCAATCCCGCCATCGGGCGCGGCATCGAGCTTCACCATCCAGCCCTTCAGGCCTTCGGGATAAAACTGGTCATCGATCACGCCGTACAGCGAGTTGGTGAAATACACGCGGCGTCCATCGCGGCTGACTTCAACCATTTGCGGACCACCGTTCAGCTTGCGCCCATCCGCTTTCGGATGCGATTCGCGCGACACGATCCCGCCAATGCGTACTGTTCCCGTGAGCTTGGGCGCGAACGGATCGGAGACATCGTACTGACGCAGATCGCCCGTACCCCAACATGCGACGTAGAGAAAACGATCGTCCATCGACAAGTCGATATCCGTCACGAGCGGCGGCACCGCACCAAAGCCCTTGAGCATGGGCGGCAGCAGATCGGGATCGGCCGGCTCGGCCGGAATCTCGATGATCTTTTTGACCGCCCACTTGTCGCCATCGCGATACCACGTCCAGATCGATGACGACAGATCCTTCAGGCTGATCACCGAATTCACGAAGCCATAAGCCTTGGTCGGATCGTGTGCCGGACGCAGTTCGAACACGAGCTGGTTCTCTTCGCCGAAATCGATTTCCTGCTTGTGCTTGCGTGTATGCAGGTCCCAGAAGTGCAGCTTGTGGCCGTACTTTCCACCGAGCAGGATTTCCGGAACCAGGCCGTTCTCGAACGTGGCGGGCAGACCCCATTCGCTCGTGACCATGGTGTCGTGTCCGAGATGCCACCATGCGTCGTATGCGAGTTGTTGTGGGCCGCGGTCGATTTCCCATTGACCGCGTATGTCGAAGGTTTCGTGATCCATCAGGAAGATGCCGCCAGGCGCTTCGCCTTGCGCGTTGCCCAACGCCGCCACGTAGATGCCTTCAGGTCCGCAATGGATGGTGTGCGGCCTCGTATAACCGGCTTTCTCAGCAACTTCCGCGGGCTCGAGCACGCGCACGATCTTCGGATTGCGCGGGTCCGCCTTGGTATCGAGGATATGGATTCTTGATGACCGCAGACCCGGCACGACAAGATAGCGGCGTTCTGCATGCGGATGCGGCGCATTGGGACACAGGCACGAACTGCACGCGTTCCAGCCGAAATGATGCAACTCGTCGCCCGTGTTGGGCATGCTGACGTTGTTGAGCAATTGCGAATATGTCGGGGATGCGGGGTCCAGATCGATGATCGCGATGGCATCCGGCACCTGCCGTGTCGGGTCGAAGCTGGCGACGTAAGCAAAGGTCTCGGGCGGCGCCTTCATCGCCATGCGTGGGGAAGGATAGAAGCTCGGATCCGGTGTCCAGTTTGCCATGGTATGTCTCCAGGGAATCGCCACGCCGTTCGTTTTACCCGCAACTCGCGGATCAAATATACCCCGTTTGAGGGCACGGATTGGCGGATTAAAACGGCTTAAAAAGCCGCTTCAAAGATATCCCTCAGCCATTGCGCAAAAACCCTCACCCTCGACGACAACTGCCGGTTTTGCGGATAAAGCACGCTTACCGGCATGGGCGGCGGCGCAAACGCATCGAGCACGATCTTGAGCTTTCCTTCCGACAGTTCCTCCTTGACCCGATACCGCGGCACCTGGACCATCCCGAGTCCAGCCACTGCGGCGCCCGTATACAAATCCGCCCCGGTCACCGATAAAACCGCCGGCAACTGCATTTCGACCACGCGGTCATCGACGGTAAATTCCAGCGGGAACACGCGTCCCGATCCGCTCGATACATAATTCACCGCCCGATGTACGCTCAGACTTTCGAGCGTCAGCGGCTCGCCGAATTGCGCCAGATACGCGGGACTAGCGACCGTCACTTGTTCCATCAGCGCGACGCGGCGTCCGACCATCGATGAATCCTGCAGCGTCCCTGCCCGCAGCACGCAATCGATCCCCTCGCGCACCAGATCGACCAGCCGGTCGTCCTCGCCGATCTGCAATTCGATATCCGGATACATCGCGATAAACCCCGGCAGCGCGGGCACCACAAAATTCTTCGCGAGGGTTCCCTGCACGTTCACACGCAGCAGACCCTTCGGCGCGACGTTGCGAAACGAGCCCTCGGCTTCCTCCATATCGGCGATCAGGCGTACGCAGCGCCGGTAGAACGCCTCGCCGTCGTGCGTGAGGCGCACCGTACGCGTGGTGCGCTCCAGCAGGCGCGTGCCGAGCCGTTCTTCCATGCGCTTGAGGAGGTTCGTCACCGTGGCGCGCGGTATCTGCAGGTCATCGGCGGCCTGGGTAAAGCTGCTGCGCTCCGCGATGCGAATGAACACCTGCATTTCCTGGAACCGGTCCATGGCTCACACACTCTATTGTTAAAGTAAATGGAACGATATTACCAAATATGAGGTGATTATCAATCTGCATCGATGATCGATACTTCAATCACGCACTGCCCATTTGCAACTCGACGAAAGGAGCGAATCATGAATGCAATCAAGAACAGCCAGGTAGCCATTGTCACGGGCGCATCGCGGGGTATCGGTGCTGAAGTGGCGCGGCGTCTCGCCGATGACGGGTTTGCCGTCGCCATCAACTACGCTTCGAGCTCGAAAGAAGCCGATGCGCTTGCAGCGGAACTGACGGCGAAGGGTACGAAGGCCATCGCGATCAAGGCAGATGTATCGAAGGCAGACGATGTCCGCGCCATGTTCGATGCCGCCGAACAGCAGCTCGGCAAGATCGATGTTCTGGTGAACAACGCCGGTGTACTGAAGAGCTTGCCGCTTGCCGAAACCTCCGATGCGCTCTACGACCAGACCTTCGGCATCAATGTGCGCGGCACGTTCAACACCCTGCGGGAGGCGGCGAAGCGGATGAACGACGGTGGCCGGATCGTGAATTTCTCGAGCACCACGCTTGCGCTGAACATGCCCGGCTACGCCATTTACAACGCGACGAAAGCCGCCGTCGAAGCCTTTACGCATGTGTTCGCGAAGGAATTGCGCGGCCGCGATATCCGCGTGAACGCGGTCGCGCCGGGTCCGATTGCGACCTCGCTTTTCCTCGATGGAAAAACCGAAGAGCAGATCCAGACCTTCGCCAAGATGCCGCCGCTGCAACGCCTGGGGCAACCGGAAGATATTGCATCGATTGTCTCGTTCCTTGCGGGCAAGGATTCGGGCTGGGTCAACGGACAGGTGCTGCGCGGCAATGGTGGTCTTGCCTGAGCGTTTGAATGGCACATCGAAGCGTGCGTCGCCATTTGCGATCTCCGCGAAGCGAACGTGAGGACTCGAAGACGTGACTAAAACCGGGCGTTTTACCCGTGGCGCATGGCTTGGCCTTCTTTTGCTGACCGCCGCTGCATGCGGTCAGCAGGGCCCCGCGAATGAGGGAGGTAACACGGCCATGAAGGCATCGACGACGTATTTGTATCTGCTCAGGAAGACGCCGTTTTTCACGGCGCTGACCCATGAGCAGTTGCGCTGGACCATCGACCATTCGAAGGAATGGGAAGCGTATGCAGGGACGGTCGTGGCGGAGTGTGGGCCGGCGGTAAGGGATGATGCGTACTGGATCTTGCTCGATGGCCGATGGCAAGTCGAACGCGATGGCCACACATACCCGGCAGGACATGCCGATCCGGGGAAGTGGTTCGATTCATCGGAGACGCACGGAAGCTGCAAGCTGGTGACGACGGAACACAGCTACGTGATGAAGATCACCCGCGCTGATATGAACGATATGCTGATGCGCGGGTTTGGGTTTGGCGTGCATCTGGAGCAAGGGCGCGAGTATTACAGGACGATGTTCGCGCAGTGATCGCTCGAATCGCGATCGGTAAGGGATGCAAAGTAAAATCTCTGGGAAGCGCTAGACCGGCAGATCGTCGGTCCCGGCCGCACTCGACCGCCTGGCGCCTGTCAGTGGGGGGATATCCACTACCACGACGACCTTGTTGTAACTCTGCCTGCCCGTGAATGGATGAACGACCCGTGTCGATGCGCGAAACACACCCGGGATTCTTTCTTCGCGACGACCACCGATCGCCACGGACTGATAGATCGTCCACTGCATGGCCGCGGTCTTCATGCAAATAAAATAGATGCCCGATGCGGGTCCGCGAATCGCCGCTTCCCAGTAGTCGTTGACGTTTTGAGCCGGGAGGCCGCGCATGCGATCATCGGCATTGATGCTTTGCAGGTGCTGAAAACCTTTGGCCGCGTAGGCTGCATCGTCGGCATACAGTCCGTTGTTGTCGTGACAGAACTTGATGAGCCCTCTAGCCGGATTGACGTAGATTCGCAGGGAACATCCATTCATGCCGGCCGTCAGCGCCGTGGTATTCAACGGCACGTCATAGCTGACGTCACATTCGCCGACACCCGTCTCAACGTAGGGATACCAGTACGTCGTGCCGTCGCCACCGGGTGTCGTCGTCAGAGCCGAGACCGCGGTGCCAGACTCGTACTCAAGCGCCACGTCGAGGTTGGTGGCACCGTTCGTCCCAACAGCATCAAGATGGCGACCACCTGCCACGATACAAGGGCCTCCGAGGTTCGATGCACCCAATTGCCGGAAGATCAGTGATCGTTGCGCAAGAAGGCTGAGCGGCGCGGCGCCGAACGTCAGCCAGTGATGTGAATTAAGGTCTTCTTCGCTCGGCATGGCGATTTCTTTCCTATGGTTTTTGGTTGTGAAAATCGGCATAACGCTTCGACGGCGGCGGGATGCGCTGCGCACGTCAGCAGCGAATCGTCGATCCGTTTTCAATATCGGCGAGTTATTGCCGGTACTGCCGGTACTCATAGAACGCTGAGATCGCACGTTTATTCCATCGGCACGAAAAATCAAAGAGCGTGGCAATCGCTGTGAAGTCGAGCTCCGCAGCATTGCGACCTGCATCCTTAAAGCTCAACGAAGATCGTTACAGCCCGAGAGCCCCTAGTTATCGGCGATGAAAGAAAGGTCGATCCGCCTTTGGGCTTGGGAAGCGCGTTGGCGTAGGCGACTTGCTTGGTACGAACGGGCGGAGTCACCTACTCTAATTTGACGTCTAAATCAACCGGAGCAATCACTCTACGAACTTTAGGAAATTACTGAGCCGTTATTCTGGAGTCCACACCTTAATATTGCGCCCCATTTGAAAGTGTTTCCATTCGTACCCAACGGGCTCAGGGACGTTGCCTTGTGCCGGGAATAATTCCGACCATTGAATCCATGATTCCAGTTCGCGCGACTCGCCGCACGTTGTTTGCCTTCGCTGCAGGACTGGCTTTTCTGAGTGCAACGGGATATAGCGCGGCTCAAGTCGCGCAGATCAATGCACCAGGTATCGACGCCCAACGCCGTCAGGACGAACAGCGTCAGCAAACCGAGGAACGGGCGAGCGAACGGCCGAGCGTGCAGACTGAGGCGCCTGTTCTACCGGTAATTGATCTCGCTTCGTTGCCACAAGAAACGCCGTGCTTTGCGGTGCGCGAACTCCACCTGCTGCACAACCCGTTTGGATGGCTCGATGCACTGTTGCAGCCAGTAATCGGTGCCTGCATCGGCAAGCAAGCGGTTCGCATCATTGGCGAAGCGGCAAGCAATGCGCTGATCGCGCGCGGCTTTATTACCTCGCGGGTGTTGATCCCTGAGCAGAACCTGGCGTCGGGTGTGCTGAACATGGAAGTGATTGCCGGGCGCGTGAGCGCGGTACGCGTTGCCACAGCGGAAGATTATGAACAGTCGCCGGCGGCGCCTTCCACCAAAGGGGCCGCCGAACAGCCTGGTGCCGCCGCTTCCAAAGTTGGCCGCGAGATTGGCTGGTCGCGCATGGTGCTTCCCACCTATCCAGGCGCAATCTACAACCAGCGCGATGTCGATCAGGCGCTCGAATCGATTCGCCGCTTGAGCGCTCAGGCCGTCACCGCCTTCGATATCCAGCCAGGCGACACCTTGGGGGAATCGGTACTACTCATCAAACCCGCCGCCGATCCGCTTATGAGCAAGCGCTGGCACGCGACCATAGGCGCCGACAACTACGGCATCGATTCGACCGGACGCTTTAATCTGAACGGCACGTTCACATTCGACTCGCCGCTGCACTTATACGATCAACTCACGCTCTCGGGCAGCACCAACGCCGACTTTACTGATCACCAGAAAGCCTCGCGCTCGGGGTCCGTCAACTGGAACGTCCCTATGGGCTACGCGTCGTTCTTCGTGAACGCGAGCACGTCGCGTTATCTGCAAACCGTGGCCGGATACATGGAGCCGCAGCAATATCGCGGTGACAGCGCCGAGGTCAATGCCGGGATGGGCTACGTGCCATATCGCAGCGCATCGGCGCGCACCAGTGCCCAGGTCAAGCTCTATCACCGCTTTAATCACGCGTATCTCGATGCCCAGCCAATCGATTACCAGGCGCGCGATCTGATTGGCTTGGAGACGACGCTTGCGCATCAGCTAGAACAAACTTATGCCGCAGTTAGGCTTTC
>NZ_CAXTGZ010000115.1:0-14170 GCF_964243625.1 uncultured Caballeronia sp. | reverse complement strand
ATGATGGTCGTCGGCAAGAAGGTCGAGGAGCTGATCGCGCGGATCGCGCAGAAGGCGCGTGCGGCCGGCATTCACCTGATTCTCGCGACGCAGCGGCCGTCCGTGGACGTGATCACGGGCTTGATCAAGGCAAACGTGCCGACGCGCATGGCGTTCCAGGTTTCATCGAAGATCGATTCGCGGACCATTCTCGATCAGCAAGGTGCCGAATCGCTGCTCGGCATGGGCGACATGCTTTATCTGCCGCCGGGTTCGGGCCTGCCGGTGCGCGTGCATGGCGCGTTTGTATCGGATGAAGAAGTGCATCGCGTGGTGAACAAGCTGAAGGAGCAGGGCGAGCCGAATTACATTGAAGGGATTCTTGAAGGCGGCGTGGTCGGCGACGGTGAAGAAGGTGCGCCGGGCGCGGCGGGCGGCGGGGATGGCGAAGCCGATCCGCTTTACGATCAGGCCGTCGAGATCGTGATCAAGAACCGCCGTGCGTCGATCTCGCTTGTGCAGCGGCACTTGCGGATCGGTTATAACCGTGCAGCGCGCTTGCTCGAGCAAATGGAGAATTCGGGACTGGTATCAAGCATGTCCTCGAACGGTAATCGCGAGATCCTCACGCCGGCGCGTGAATCGGAATAAACGCAGCAGAATTGGTTTCTGGAGGTTTTATTGTTATGCAGTCAGTGTCGAAGTCGTTTCATCGCGTAGTTCATCGTATGGTTCAGGCAGGAGTTTTGAGTGCTTCCATGCTGCTCGCATCGCACGCATTCGCAAGCGGCACGGAACAGTTGAAGGCGTTTGTGGCTCAGGTTCACGCGGCGCACGGCTCGTTTGTCCAGCGTGAAATCAAGGCGCCGAGCAAGGCGGCATCCGCCACGGCCGCGCAGAGCGCAGCGCCGAGGACCTCCGGCACGGCAAGCGGCACATTCACGTTCGCGCGGCCGGGCAAGTTCATCTGGTCGTACGAAAAGCCCTACGCGCAAATACTCCAGGCCGACGGCGACAAGCTCTATGTCTACGACAAAGACCTGAACCAGGTCACCGTTCGTCAGTTGGGCAATGCGCTGGGCGCGAGTCCTGCCGCCATCCTCTTCGGCAGCAACGATCTCGACAAGAACTTCACGTTGCGCGACGCGGGGGTCAAGGACGGCATCGACTGGCTGGAGTTGACGCCTAAGGCGCAGGACACGCAGTTCCAGCAGGTGGGTATCGGCTTCAGGAACGGCAATCTCGAAGCAATGGAATTGCACGATGTATTCGGCAACGTGACCTTGCTGACGTTCTCGAATATCGAGAAGAACCCGCCGCTGAAAGCCAACCAGTTCAAGTTCGTGGTGCCGAAGGGCGCTGACGTGATCGACGGCTGATTACCGTTGCGAAAAGCGGGGCGATCGTCGCCTCGCTTTCCTGAATTGCCGTCATCAGGCTCAAGTCGACGACCGGCTCTCTTCCCGCCGACCCGCACCCAGCACCAACGCCAGGTAAGCCGCCGCGCCGATCGCAAGCGACGGCAAGGTCGCGCCGAGGTTCGGCATCCATTGGTTGATCGCGTGATACGCGGCGATCCCGAGCGCCCAGGCAACAAATCCGCTGACATGCCATCCGCCCGAGAACGCGTACGGGCCTTGCCGGTCGGTGAGCGCAGCTACAACCACGCGGCGTTTGCGCACGATGAAATGATCGGCAAGCACCACGCCGAAAAGCGGTGCAAAGACCGAGCCGATCAGGAGCAGGAAGTTCTGGTACTTGCCCATCTGCACCAGCAACGCGATCAACGTGCACAACCCGCCGAACGCCGCGGATAACAACGGCACGCTCGCCTTCGCCCAGAAGGTGCCGGTGGAGACGGCGGCGGAATGGATATCGGCGAAAGCGTTATCGATTTCATCGATGAGAATCAGCAGCAGCGCAATCCCGCCCGCCGCCTGCGCGAATGCCACGGTCAGCAGCGCGTCGCCGCCGCCGGCAGCCAGGCCGTAGAAGGCGCCGAGCGCATAAAACCAGATATTCGCAATGCCATAACCGAACAGCGTGCCGCGAAACGTGCCGCCTGCACTGCGTCCGAAGCGCGTGTAATCCGCGATCAGCGGCAGCCATGAGAGCGGCATTGCCACGACCAGATCGATACCCGCGCCGAACGGCATCTCGCCTGTCCCCGGCCGGTTCATCAACGCGCCAATATCCTGTTTCGACAGCAGGTTCCACGTCAGCCAACCGGCGCCTCCGAGCAGCAGCCACATGCCCCAGATGCGCAGGAATCGCCGGACGAAGGACAGCGGGCCGGTGATCGCAAGGATCGTGGCCAGCACGCCGAAGATCAGCGTCCAGATGAGCGGCATCGATAAACCGAAGGATTGCCTGGCAAGGGCATCGGCGGAATCGCGCATCACGATGATCTCGAACGATCCCCAGCCGACCAGTTGCACTGCGTTGAGCACGGCCGGGACGGATGCCCCGCGAAGCCCGAGTGTGGGGCGCAGCGACGACATGGCGGCGAGTCCGGTGTCCGTGCCGACCACGCCCGCCAGTGCAAGCAACAACACGCCGATCACTGTTCCGACAGCGATGGCCGCAAGCGCGTGCGGCAGCGACATGCCCGGCACGAGCAGCGCGCCGGCCTGCGCCACCAGCAAGCCGATGCCAAGAGAAAACCACAACGCGAAGGCGTCCGAGGTTCCGAACGCGCGGCGCTCGACCGGGACGGGCAACAAAGGCGCGTAGGTCGAGGCGGCGGTGTCGGTGGTGTTATCTGATGCCATTCAGGTTCTGTCCTTATTTGCAGATGTTGGCTGTCGCGTCCACTCTGAAGCGTGGGCAATCCGGGGAAGCGGCAACTGTCATAATCAACCATTGCAGCATTTTGAAGCAGCGCGGGCGCTTGTCTCGAACAAGGGAACGATTATCGCTGTCTTCGCTGTTGTCCAGACCATTCGGAACCCCTCATCGCGCCATGTTCGAAGAAAACCGTGCCAATGTCCCCCTTGCCGAGCGTTTGCGTCCTCGCACCATCGACGAGGTGATCGGCCAGAAACACCTTCTCGGCCCCAACAAGCCGCTGCGCGTCGCGTTCGAATCCGGTGAAGCGCATTCCATGATTCTCTGGGGACCGCCCGGCGTGGGCAAGACCACGCTCGCACGGCTGATGGCCGCGGCGTTTCATGCGGAGTTCATTTCGTTGTCGGCGGTCTTGTCGGGCGTGAAGGATATTCGCGAGGCCGTGGAACTGGCGCAGATCCATCGGGCGAACGGGCATCAGACACTGGTTTTCGTGGACGAGGTGCACCGGTTCAACAAAAGCCAGCAAGACGCGTTTTTGCCGCACGTCGAGTCCGGGTTGTTCGTGTTCGTGGGCGCGACGACCGAGAATCCATCGTTCGAGGTGAACAGCGCGTTGTTGTCGCGGGCAGCCGTTTATGTGCTGAAAAGCCTGGATGAAACGGAGCTCAATGAATTGCTCGAACGGGCGCAGGGCGAGCTGGGCGGCCTGACGTTCTCCGATGACGCTCGTGCGGCGCTCATCGGTTCCGCCGATGGCGACGGCCGCAAGCTCCTCAACAACCTGGAAATCGTGGCGCGGGCGGCCGCGCAACAGAAGTCGACGCACATCGACGGCGAGTTGCTCGGCAGCGCGCTGACCGAAAACCTGCGTCGTTTCGATAAAGGCGGCGACGCGTTCTACGACCAGATCAGCGCGCTGCACAAATCGGTGCGCGGCAGCAATCCTGACGCGACGCTTTACTGGTTTTGCAGGATGCTCGACGGCGGCGCCGACCCGCGTTATCTCGCGCGGCGAATCGTCCGGATGGCCTGGGAGGATATCGGACTCGCCGATCCGCGTGCGGGCCGCATCGCGCTCGATGCCGCCGAAACCTACGAGCGCCTGGGAACGCCGGAAGGTGAACTCGCGCTGGCTCAGGCGCTGATTTATCTCGCGGTTGCGCCGAAATCGAACGCTGGCTACATGGCCTATAACGAGGCGCGGCGGTTTGTCGGCAAGGACCAGTCGCGAGGCGTGCCGGTCCATCTGCGCAACGCGCCGACCAAGCTGATGAAGGAGCTTGGATACGGGCACGAATATCGGTACGCGCACGACGAACCCGACGCTTACGCGGCCGGCGAAACCTATCTGCCCGATGGCATGCGCGACCCGCACTGGTACGAGCCGACACCGCGCGGTCTGGAGGGGAAGATCGGTGAAAAGATGGCGCGTCTTGCGCAACTCGATGCCCAATGGCGGCGCGGCCACAAGGACGAAAAATAAGCGTTGCTCCATTGCCGACGGATGGTGAAACGCCGCGTTCCATTAGACCGAACGGCCAACGCGGCCAAAGCGCGCCAACACGGCCGCCTCGCTGCGCTAAAATCGCGGATTCGCACACTCAGAAGAACCGGCCCTGCCATGCTCGACATCCAACTCCTGCGCAAAGACCCCGACGCCGTTGCCACGCGCCTGGCTCAACGCGGCTACACACTCGACGTCGCTGCGTTCGCGGCAATCGAAGCGGAACGGCGCGAAATCCAGACGCGTACCGAAGAGCTGCAAATGCGCCGCAATACGCTGTCGAAGCAGATCGGCGCAATGAAAGGGCGTGGGGAAGACACCGCAGCAGTGATGGCGGAGGTCGGGGGTATCGGCGACACCATGAAGGCTTCGGCGGCTCAGCTCGAGGACATCCAGAAGCGCTTGTCCGACCTGATGCTCGGCGTGCCCAACCTGCCGCACGAAAGCGTGCCGGTCGGCCCCGACGAATCCGGCAACGTCGAAGTGCGTCGCTGGGGTGCGCCGCGTTCGTTCGATTTCGAAGTGAAGGATCACGTCGATGTAGGTGCGCCGCTTGGCCTCGACTTCGAAACGGGCGCAAAGCTCTCCGGCGCGCGTTTTACCTTGCTGCGTGGGCAGATTGCGCGTCTGCACCGGGCGTTGGCGCAGTTCATGATCGACACGCACACCGAATTGCACGGCTACACGGAGGCGTACACGCCGTATATCGTAAATCCGGAAATTTTGGTGGGTACGGGCCAGTTGCCCAAATTCGCCGAGGACATGTTCCGGGTCGAGAAGGGCGGCGAGGAGAACACGGTCACGCAGTACCTGATTTCGACCTCGGAGATCTCGCTGACCAATACGGTGCGCGAAAGCATTCTTGAAGCGTCGGCGCTGCCGGTCAAACTGACGGCGCATTCCCCGTGCTTCCGCTCGGAAGCGGGTTCGTACGGGCGCGATACGCGCGGCCTGATCCGTCAACATCAGTTCGACAAGGTCGAAATGGTGCAGGTCGTATCGCCGGAGAAATCTTACGAGACGCTCGACGAAATGGTCGGCCACGCCGAAGCCATCTTGCAAAAGCTCGAACTGCCGTATCGCGTGATCACGCTGTGTACCGGCGACATGGGATTTTCCGCAACGAAGACATTCGACCTAGAAGTCTGGCTTCCGGCGCAGAACACGTATCGGGAAATCTCGAGTTGCTCGAATACCGAAGCATTCCAGGCGCGGCGGATGCAGGCGCGGTTCCGGAATGCCCAAGGCAAGCCGGAGTTCGTTCATACGCTCAATGGTTCAGGTCTTGCGGTCGGGCGGACGCTCGTCGCGGTGCTGGAGAATTACCAGAACGCGGATGGCTCGGTGACGGTGCCAGTGGCGTTGCGACCGTACATGCGCGGAGTCGAAAAGCTCGAAGTCTCGAAGGCGAGTTAAGACCTCTTTGTTGTACCAGGCTCACTAAAAGGGGCTTGGAAATCAGATTGGACTCGTCTATAATCTTTCTCTCGCTGGACATCGACCCGTTCAGCGAGAGCCGCAGCAAGCAGTCGCGCGGTTGCAGGATCTGGAAAGGTGGCAGAGTGGTCGAATGCGCTGGACTCGAAATCCAGTGTACCTTTAGGGGTACCGTGAGTTCGAATCTCACCCTTTCCGCCAAATTAGAAACCCCCGCTGATCGCAAGATCAGCGGGGGTTTTGCTTTGTGTGCCTCAGCATTTGGGCAACAGACCTTGAACATCCGAGATGCTCCTGCCGTCCGGATTCTTACCGATCGAACTCCGCGTCAAATGATTCGATGTCCGGCAAGCCCAGTTGTCCGGCTTTTCGAGAGCGGGGGTCGGGCGCGCCAGCTCGTCAACGCCCGACGCGGTCTTGAGCTCAGAAGCCTCGGGCGACGTTCCCATTATGGATGGTGACTGGTACCTGTACCGAGGCGTTATCGACAGCGAAACGGGATCGTCAGGCGGCGGTGCTGCAGGCCCTGCGGCGTGAGCGGCCGACCATAGGCACAACAAGTCGGCAACGACGGTGATGGCCAGCAGGCTTTTTCTAACATTGGACATGAAGTTTTTCATGCATGCATTCCCTCGACGTTAATCAATGCGTCGAACCCGGCGAACATAACGAGATGGCTCGCGATTCGATGCTTTTATAAACCTTAAAAACTCTGTAGAAACTTTTCATTAAATTAACCTTAGCAACGTTTTACTAAAAAACGGACGATAAAAGATTAGAAGCCGTGCAACGGTGTTGTTGTTCACAAGCGACAGCCAGCTACTGGCAGGCGTTCCTGGCAGCCGCTCCCAGCGGGAGCTGGCCAATAAATCATAGCGCCGAAAAATCAATTAGGACCGCTCTTATGGGTCCGACGCATCTTCACCATTTAATCTTTCATTCGTTGCGAAATTCAAAGTTGCAAAATTTTTGTGACTTTCGGATTAGCCGATCATGCAACAAACGCGGCAATTAACTTTGCTTTCGATTTAACGTTATGTTTTTAAGTCATGTTCAACTTCAAGAAATTTATTGCCGCGCTGGTCATTGCTCTGACCGGCCTATCCGCAGCACAAGCCAGTGAGTTTTCCGGCCCTTACGCAGGCCTGAAAGTGGGTGAGAACTGGTCTGACGCTTCTGGCGTCGTCAACGTAGGGTCCCATGCATCGACTTTCCTCGGCCTGACTGCCGGGTATAACTTCGATGTAAGCCGCTTCGTTATTGGTGCTGAGGCATTCGCTGACTTCCATCACTCGTCGACCACATATAAGGATGGTGGCATCGATGCGAAACTCGGCTTGCCGTTCAATTCGGTAATGCCGTATGTGCGTCTGGGAGTGACGGGAACCTGGCCGAACGCACGTTTGCACACTGGCTTGGGCGTTGAGTACAAGTTCATCAAGCAGGCAAGCCTTGCGCTGGAATGGACCACCGACCAAAGCAAGCGTGACGGCACCACGCGCCACAACGACAGCGTCACGCTGGGCGTGCATTACTTCTTTTAAAGACAACTGGCGTTCAAAAAGCCCCGCTGAGCTGAAAGCTCATCGGGGCTTTTTTACGACCTGCTCGCAGATCGATCAGGTTGTGCATCGCGCGATATCGAAGCGCATTTCGGGTTCCGGCAATCCGCCGTAGTCCCGGTCAGATTTCTGCACCTTCACAGTCGACCCATAGTGCGACGGCGTCAATGTCACGAGCCACGCGTTCGGCCCGACCACGAGCTCCGAAGCGTTACCCGATTTCGATGTAGACACCGAAGGCAGCCGGTCCTCGAGGCAACTGAAGACCTCGGAAGGCGCACGCCGCGATGACACGTAGATCAGCGGGCTCGACGCGCGAAGTTCAGGTCCGCTCGTGGAACTGCACGCCGCGAGCGCAACGGCCGCGAACACTGCAGCCAATAAAGAACCGGAAAGAGCAAACGAAACAACGCGACTTGAGATCATTGGCGGAAGACGTTGGTCAAAACAATGAGCGAATAGAGCGTAAACCGCTCGAAGAGGCAAGCGCGAATCACGACGACCGCAGCGCGGCGTGGCTGTACGGCGACTCGTGGGGGCATTGGAAAAAGAGCGGGAAAGCGCGCGATGCTATCATCGCCGGCATCCTGAAATAATGCGCTGCGGATACATCGATTTCGTATCGCGATTAGACGCGTACCGCGCGCCGACACACCAACGTTCCATGGCCATCACACTCAAGTCGCCTGCCGACATCGAAAAGCTGCGAATCTCCGGACGTCTCGCCGCAGAAGTCCTCGCAATGATCGGCGAGCACGTCAAGCCCGGCGTCACGACAGAAGAACTGGATGCGATCTGCAACCGCTTTATCGTCGATGAACTGAAGGCGATTCCGGCGAACGTGGGTTACATGGGCTTTACGAAGACCATTTGCACATCGGTGAACCACGTGGTCTGCCATGGCATTCCGAGCCCGCGTGAGTTGAAGGACGGCGATATCGTCAACATCGACGTCGCGATCATCAAGGACGGTTATTTCGGCGATACGAGCCGCATGTATTACGCGGGCACGCCGAGCCGCGATGCAAAGCGTCTTTGCGACACGACTTACGAAGCCATGGTCGCGGGCATTCGCGCCGTGCGTCCGGGCGCGACGCTCGGCGACGTGGGTCATGCGATCCAGACGGTGGCGAACCGCGAAGGGTACTCGATCGTGCGTGAGTATTGCGGCCACGGGATCGGGCGTGTTTATCACGAAGATCCACAAGTGCTGCACTACGGGCAGCCGGGCGCCGGCCTGCGGCTGAAACCAGGTCTTGTTTTCACCATCGAACCGATGGTGAACGCCGGTCGTGCTGCAACGCAACAATCGCGGGATGGCTGGACGGTTACAACTAAGGACCGGTCGCTCTCGGCGCAGTGGGAGCACATGGTGGTCGTCACCGACGATGGCTTCGAGCTGCTTACGCCGTGGCCCGACGGCACGGGCGAATACGCGGCGCCCTGAGCGCATGCCTGCACCAAAGAACGTCATTGAGCCGGTCGCGCACGTTGCCTGCAATAATGATTTGACTCGTTTGCCTGTTCGGTTGAAGCTACTAATTAGACTAAGCCGGCTAAGACAGCCTAAGAACATAGCCTAAGAAGACAGCTTAAGAAGCTTGTGAAAGCTTGAGAGAAAAACACCCGCATGAGTCCTTCACTTACTGTTCACCGGATCGCCGCGCATCAAGGCGCCGTCCTGCGCGAACTTCGCACGGCCTCGTTGCGCGAAGCACCGTATGCGTTCGGGGAGACGCTGGAGGAAGCCCTGTCCGCCGATGTCTCGAGCTTCGACGAAACGGCCGGTCGCCACGCGAATTCCGATATCACGGCGTCGTTCATCTTGTACACGGAAGGACATCCGGCGGGTCTCGTCGGCGCGTTCATCGAAGAGGCGGCTCAACCGCGCGCCTTCGTGTACGCGCTATGGGTGGCCCCGGCGGTGCGGCATCTGCGTGGCGGCGAGCTGCTGGTGAATGCGGCCACGCAGTGGCTCGCGGAGCGCCGCGTGCACGACGTCTTTGCGTGGATCGCCGATGGCAACCGCAACGCCATGCGCTTTTACGAGCGCCTCGGCTTCGGTCCAACCGGCGAGCGGCGCCGCATTCCCGCTCATCCCGAGGAATTCGAGACGCTGCTCGTGCGGCGCGTGAGTGAACACACTGCGTAGCTGCCGAATGGGTAGTTGCCTGATCGGGTAGCGGCGAATAGCGTGTTTGCTGCAATCCTGGCAACAGGACGGGCCGTGCGTGATAACGTGGCCCGTCGTTCATATCCTCTTCGCTGTCCTCTTTCTTCCAGTTGAACTTCACGACGGCCCTCTTTGTGACGGCAATCTGAAATTTTCCTGCTGCCCGCGCTCACGCCTGTAAAATACGCAAAAATTTTGGCTTTACCTATGTCGCTCAAAAAAACGCCCTTTTTCGAATTGCGCAGCGGCTCTGTCGACACGCTTTTGTTTGTCGTCAAGACTACCGACTTCGACGCGCTGCGCACGGAACTCACGCGGCGCTTCGAAGCGACTCCCGAGTTTTTCGCCAACGATACCGTCGCCATCGACGTGCGCAAGCTCGACGCCGGCGAACGCATATCGGTGAGCGAGCTTGCTGCGTTGCTCGACAGCGTGCGCATGCGCCCCATTGGCGTGGTCGCGCTGCCCGAACAGACGTGGGCCGCGGAAGGCACGTTGCCGCTGCTCGAAGCGCGCGACCGGCGCGGTGCGCCCAAGCCATCGGTCGATGCCAACGTCGAGAACACCGAAGCCGTTGCCGTGATCGAAGCCGCCGTCGCGCAGGCGCCGCCGCCGAGCGCGCCGGTGCCGAAGACGACGATCATCGACCGGCCGTTGCGTTCGGGGCAGCAGGTCTATGCGAAGGGCGATCTCGTCGTGCTCGGGCTCGTGAGCTACGGCGCGGAAGTGATCGCGGAAGGCAACATTCATATTTATGCGCCGTTGCGCGGCCGGGCGCTCGCGGGCGTGCACGGCAATCTCGATGCGCGCATTTTCTGCACGTGTCTTGAACCGGAACTGATTTCGATTGCCGGGATTTACAGGACGACGGAAACACCACTCGGCCCCGACGTCCTGGGCAAGCCGGTGCAGATCTGGCTCGACGAAGAAAAATTGATGATCGAACCGCTGCGGCTGACCTGAGTGGCCTGACAAGAATCAGCCAGGCGCGCCTGATGGGGACGGCGCGCTCTCGAACAGAACGCCAGCGGATTTAATTGACGAACACAAGGTACAGGAATGGCAAAAATCATTGTGGTGACATCGGGCAAGGGCGGCGTCGGCAAGACGACCACCAGCGCGAGTTTCTCATCGGCCCTCGCGTTGCGCGGGCACAAGACGGCCGTGATCGACTTCGATGTCGGCCTGCGCAATCTCGATCTCATCATGGGCTGCGAGCGCCGCGTGGTGTACGACCTCATCAACGTGATCCAGGGTGAAGCGAACCTGAACCAGGCGCTGATCAAGGACAAGAAGTGCGAGAACCTGTTCATCCTGCCGGCATCGCAAACGCGCGACAAAGACGCGCTGACGCAGGACGGCGTGGAAAAGGTCATCAACGACCTGATCGCGATGGACTTCGAATACATCATCTGCGATTCGCCTGCCGGGATTGAATCGGGCGCGCTGCTCGCCATGCATTTCGCCGACGAAGCGTTGATCGTGACGAACCCGGAAGTGTCGTCCGTGCGTGACTCGGACCGCATTCTCGGCATTTTGTCGTCGAAGACCAAGCGCGCAATCGAGGGCAAGGAGCCCGTCAAGGAACATCTGCTGATCACGCGCTACAACCCGAAGCGCGTGAGCGAAGGCGAGATGCTGTCGCTTACCGACATCCAGGAAATCCTGCGCATCGACCTGATTGGCGTGATTCCGGAATCGGAAGCGGTGCTGCATGCATCGAACCAGGGTTTGCCGGCCGTGCACCTCGATGGCACTGACGTGGCTGAAGCGTACAAGGACATCGTTTCGCGCTTTCTCGGCGAAGAGAAGTCCCTGCGCTTTACCGATTATCAGAAGCCAGGTCTGTTGCAACGCATCTTCGGCAACAAGTAAGGGGACGCAATGTCGATTCTTTCGTTTTTGCTGGGCGAGAAAAAGAAGTCCGCTTCGGTCGCGAAGGAACGCTTGCAGTTGATCATCGCGCACGAGCGCGCGGGTGGCCAGCCGGCCGCTGATTATCTGCCGGCGTTGCAACGAGAACTCGTTGCCGTGATTTCCAAGTATGTGAAGATCTCAAGCGACGATATTCGCGTGAGCCTGGAACGTCAGGACGATCTTGAAGTGCTCGAGGTCAAGATCGAGATCCCATCGGCGTGAGATAACTCGAACGCTGATGAAAAAGCCGGAATCGATGTCTGATTCCGGCTTTCGCGTTTTTTCGGTTTATCGTTTGCGCGCCCGTGGTTGTTGAGCAGCGGCAAATTACATCAATATTCCGTTGCAGTTTAGCCATCGCGGTTACACGGGCGGTGTCGGCTAAAGCGCGGCCTCGCGCATTGATTGGGTATCGCCGCAGATTCACGGACGCGGCGAATCACTCAGGAGGCCGATCATGAAAATTCGTTTGTTAATCGCCCAGGCCGCCATTGTCATGGCCGGTGTCTCGGCTGTCGCGGGAACCGCTTCGGCTGAAGTCATCATCGTGGCGCCGAACGCGCCGCCGCCCGTGCGCATGGAGGCGGTGCCGCCGGCGCGTGTCGGATACGTGTGGGATCAGGGTCACTGGCGCTGGGAGCACGGCCAGTACATGTGGAACCCGGGGCATTGGCAGGTTGAGCGCGTGGGGTATCACTGGGTGCCGGGGCACTGGATCGCACATCGCGGCGCGTGGCGTTATATGCAGGGGCATTGGGCCTGAGGTCGACCGGCTTTGACGTAGCCCTTTGAAGCGATGGGCGGCCGCAAAGCCGCCGCCCGCATACCGGAGCACCACATGAAAACGAAGCTTCTGATCATCACCTTGCTGGCGACGCTGCTTGGCGGTTGTATCGTCGTGCCGGCCCATTCCTATGCATACCGGCCGGCCGCGCGTGTCTATGTGTATTGAGTTTTATTTGACGGCCGGCGCTTCTGCATCGGCGGGTTCCTCGGGTTCTTCAGGCTCTTCTGGCACTTCCGGCGATGCCTTGGGCACAGGCACCGGCAACGGCGTCATATAACGCTCGGCGAGCGCCTCGTAAAGCGGCGGCGCGAAGAAGCGCGATACGCGGCTTGCGATCAGCGCCGTCCCCATCAGTGAAATCACGAGCGCGTGGCCGTTGATCATCTCCATGACAATTACAAACGACATGATCGGCGACTGCGTGACGGCCGCAAGATAGCCGACCATGCCGAGGGCGATGAGCATCGACAACTGCATGTCGCCGAAGACCATATGCAGCACGTTGCCGAAACCGGCGCCAATCGACAGCGACGGCGCGAAGATGCCGCCGGGAATGCCGGGCAGATATGACCCGATCATCGATACCATCTTGAGCAGCGGATAAAACACCGAGAGTTGTTCGTGGCCTTCCAGCAGACCACGTGCTTCGGCGTAACCGCTGCCGAACGTGGTGCCGCCCGAGACAACCCCGACGATGGCGATGATGAAGCCGCATATCATCGCGAAGACGACCGGCTTCGATGCATGCAGTTCGCGCAGGCGCGCTGGAATCCATTTCGACGTATTCAGCAGCAGCCAGCAGAACACGCCACCCGCAATACCCGTCACGATCGCCGTCAACAATACGGCGAGCGCAAGGAGCTTGGGAAAATGTGCACCGACTTCGATGGTCCCGAAGTACGTGTAATTCCCGTTCAGCCCAAGGGCGACGATCCCCGCGAGGATGATGGCAGTGATCAGCACGCCGCTCGTGCGCGCTTCGAAGCTGCGCGTGAGTTCTTCGATTGCGAACACGATACCGGCAAGCGGCGTATTGAACGCAGCCGATAACCCCGCCGCCGCGCCCGCGAGCACCAGTTGCCGTTCGATGCGCGCGTTGGATCGTGGAAAGAGGCGGCGCAGGTTGTACATGAGCGCCGCTCCGACCTGTACGGTCGGCCCTTCACGGCCGATGGTGAAGCCGCCGAGTATCGCGAGAAATGAGATGCCGACCTTGGCGACCACGATTCCCGGCGACAACAACCGCGTTCCCAGTCCTGGCGGACTGTGCAATACCGCGATGACCTGAGGAATGCCGCTGCCTTCCGAGCCGCGAAAAAACTTGCGCGTGAGCCAGACGGACAACGCGGCGACAGCCGGGGTGAGAATGAGCGGAAGCCAGACGTGCTCGTGCTGAAGCGCGCGGAAGGTGTTGTACCCCCAGTCGATCAAACGCGCGTAAAGCACCGCGACCAGCCCGACCACGATCGCGCCGACCCAGAAAATGCCGTATCGATACCAGAGACTGCGTGCGCGGCGGACGGTCAGCCGGGGGAGGGAACTGAACCTGCGATTCATAGGCAATGAGCCATGCGACCGGCTGTCGGCAAAGGCATGATTATAACGACGCGTGTAACAGCTCCGAATTTAATCCGCTTAAAAGGGTTATATCGATTCGGACCGCAAAGAAAAATGGGACGCTGGCTTAGTGCCTGCGTCCCATAAACACTCTCGTCGGGGTGGCGAGAGCGGAGAGAAGATCGAAAGTAAGAAGTAATATTAGGTTCAGGCGTTTGTATAATGCGCAAACGTTTGAACAGACGCGCAGGCTAATGAAAGAATTATCGACTAGTGTTAGAGAAGTCCAGAACGAACGGTGGTACTTAATTCAAACCGTGCGTGGAATTTTTCCAGAGCGTGAGTCAAGACGAACGACGTGGCGGCAGTGGACTCGCTCAATACCGTCGAGCGCTACTGCCACAATTAGCCTCAAATCTGTTCAAGGTTAGGCGCGATCTCGCTGGCCGCGGCGTCGGCGATCC
>NZ_CAXTGZ010000114.1:0-14221 GCF_964243625.1 uncultured Caballeronia sp. | reverse complement strand
TTCCAGCAGATGATTGCGCGTGCGGCTGAGTATGGAAATGACCGTATCCTGATGGGTGCTCACTACGCCATGGACGTTCTCGGCGGACGAACCCTGGCCACTTACGACCTGGCACATCTCCTGGCAAATGATCCGGCCTACGTTGGCCGCACGTTGAAACACGCTCCCGTGATAAGCGACTATCGGGTAGCGCTCTCAAGAGCTCGCTCTGAGCTGACCTCCGCATTGCAGGGAGGATGTGGCAACTCGATGGCAGTATGTGCTGGTGAAGACATCGGCCGTTTCAGCAATCCCGCAATGAACGAAGCGTTCTATGCGGTTACGCAGACCTACAACCTGCCCGTCGTATACCCCGAAAACGCAAACCGTCTGGAGGACGTGGCGAAGCTCGCTCCCGAAGCGGGCTACCTGCTGACGACCGCATTTCCGTCGCTGACGCTGGACCAGGCCGATCAGATCCTGACCGAGACAGAAGGTCCCGGCGGTGGCTTTCTCGACGATGGGTCCGCCTTCGGCGTTTATTCGAGGTTGAATCTTTACGCAGCGGCGGGCAAGGCGGCGCAGGTCAGTTCACGCAAGTGATTTCAGCTTGCAGAAGCTACTAGATTGGTGCAGTCAATTCGCTGGCGGGCTTGGGCGTCTGCTTCGAGCAACGAGTTCGATGATTTCTCGGGTCCCGCTTGATGTTCGCAGAGTCGAGATCTGGTCCGGCGTGACCCAGAGACAATGCTTGATCTCATTGCTGGGTTTTGCCACTGCGTTGACGTGGACATCGACTTCGAAGACATGATGAGCAGCACGTGGATCGACAAACAGACACGCGAGCCGTGGACGCTCGATCAAGAGGCGCGTTTCTTCCTGCACCTCTCTGATTGCCGCATCGACCATCTGTTCGCCCCGCTCCGGCTTGCCGCCCGGCAACGACCATTTGGAGCGCGCTTTAGCGACTAACAGAATCTGCTTGCCCTTCCAGCAAACCGTCGTTGCTCTATCCTTCATGCTACGCAATTCCTTCGAGATGTGACTTGAGCGATCGCCGCGCTTCAAGCGGATTCGTCTCCGCTTTCCTTGACTTCACGAACACCCGGGACCGCTCGAAGACGCTTGCATATCGCTTCAAACTGGACGGGTGTCACCCTCGACAAGGTAATGCCTATCTCATCCGAATCGTCTTTTTGTTGCATGACGAACTGCTTGACGCGTGCTGTTCCCGCCCCCAACGTGTCATGCAGCGTAGCCAAGGAAAGTGCATTCCTGTTGGTATGGACAACGAGTTCCCGGCGCTGCCGGCTGCCGATAAACCGCTTCTCGAGCGGCTTGATACCAGCCAGGATGATCAGAATGATGATCGTCGCTGCAATCGACGCGGTATAAAGGCCGCCACCCACCGCAAGGCCCACGCCCGCAACCGCCCAGACGCTCGCGGCGGTGGTCAAGCCACGGATCACCTCCCCTCGCGCCAGGATTGCGCCGGCACCCAGAAAGCCGATGCCCGACACAACCTGTGCCGCCATTCGCGATGGGTCGAGGACTACGCCGGATCGCAGTACATCGCTGAAGCCATAGGCAGATACGATCATGATCAGGGTTGCCCCGACGCAGACCAGCATGTGCGTTCTAAGCCCCGCAGCCCAGGACATGCGTTCGCGTTCAATACCGATAACGCTCCCCAAAGCCGCCGAGATCATCAACCTTCCGACCAATTCCCATTCACTTGCCATGCTCGCCTCCGATTGCGTGGCACCGGGCGTAATACCCGCGTCAGCCCTGCCGATGCGCACGCGTTCAAACGAAGAAGTGTAACGAATCGGGGTGCAGCGCAAAAGAAAGACGAGGGATCGCCGCTGTCTGACGGCAAGTAAGTGAACCTCGACCAAAGCGATTGCCTGCTTCTTGGCATATGTCGAATGATCGTTCTCGCTTGAGCGCCGCGATACTCAAGATCGCAAAACTGCAAGAATCACGAGACGTTGCCAAATGCCCTGGAGACCTGCAAATCCGCCGCCCACCCTACGGTTGAATCTCAACGATCGTCTGTCGAGCATCCCGGCTAGCGGGCATTTAAACGAAATCGAACGAACACTCGATAGCAAACTGGGTGAGCCTCATATCCCGACTGGCAAAATCGACCATCGATACATGAAGGACTTTTATACGGCCTGCAAGCGGCAAGTCGTTGAGGCCTTCAGGAGCCGCAAACAACCCGGGTGGCTGCTGTTTTTCATACTGGCATCTACGTCTGATTGCACCAGGAGCGCTAGAGTCTTTTGAGCTTCATTCGACGCAATCGATACCAGGAGAACCATTACGCGCTCGTCCGCAGAAACGCCTGGCGAGCGGGCACTTTCTAAAAGGCCCGCTTGCGACACACGTAGGTCAAGTCTTTCGTCCGGTCGATGACAGCGCGGGGGCGTAGCTATAAGCATATCTCCATTGCTTCGTTGTAGTTGACGGTTCGACGTTCTATTGTTGCGCGATCCCTGACCTGGCTCATCGCGGCCGGCTTTGACGCCACGCCCGGCCAAAGCACGCGATGCGCAATCACCACCGGACGCATGGCAATGAACGTATCGAGAAAAAACGGACGCAGAACTTTTATCGCCGCATTGGGCGCAACCATGGCAGGCATCGCCTTGCCGTCCTGGGCCAAATACCAGCCGGATCAATTCAGGATCGGCTATCAGAAGGCAGCCAGCACGCTGGTGCTCCTGAAGGCGCATGGCGCGCTGGAAAAGCGTCTTGCACCGCTCGGCATCAAAGTGTCGTGGAACGAATTCCCGGCAGGGCCGCAATTGCTTGAAGGACTCAATGTCGGCGCCATCGACTTTGGCTACGTAGGAGAAGCCCCGCCCGTGTTCGCGCAGGCAGCCGGTGCCGATTTTGTCTACACCGCCTACGAGTTGCCCACGCCGCATGCCGAAGGCGTCGTCGTAGCACAGGACTCGCCGATCAAGACAGTTGCCGATTTGAAGGGGAAGAAAGTCGCGTTCAACAAGGGCTCGGATGTGCACTGGTTCATCGTAGCGTTGCTGCGCAAACACGGCCTCGACTTCGCGGATATCCAGCCTGTGTACCTTGCTCCGGCAGATGCCCGCGCTGCGCTGGAACAGCATGCCGTCGATGCCTGGGCGATCTGGGACCCCTTTCTCGCCGCTGTTCAAGGACAAAGCCAGGCGCGTCTCATTGCGGATGCGGAAGGTGTCGCAAGCCATCATCAGTTCTTCCTGAGTCAGCGCGAATTTGCCGAAAAGCGTAAGGATGTGATTGCCATTGCGCTGGAAGAAGCAGGCAAGGAAGGGCAATGGGTGAAGGGCAACGTCTCCGCCGCCGCAGCCCAGCTTGCGCCCATTCAGGGGCTGGAGGCCGGAATCATCGAGGCGGGGTTGCGCCACTATGCTCACGTGTATAAGCCAATCGATGACACCGTGCTCGCCGAACAACAGAAGATTGCCGATACCTTCTTCGAACTGAAGCTGATTCCGCGCAAGATAGTCACGAAGCAAGCGGTTCTATCGTAGTCAGTAGCCAAGAATCGGCGAGCACTGACAAATGCACGCCGGTCGAAACAGTGAATCGACGCCGCCGCATTCGAGAGCCTTTTTACGCCATGTGCGGAGGTCGGAAGAGAGGGAAAGCGCTTACTCCCCCGGCGATGCGAGTCGAAAGCTTGAAAGCAAGCGTTTCCCACTCTCGACAGCGTTTGTCAATCAGGACCGCCGGCGAATCCTAGTATGTGGTTTCGCTGCGCCGCATCTTGCCGCGCTTGCACTACTGATCCTAACCTCGTCTCACAACATCGGAGCTGGAAAGGTCCGATTGGTTACCACTGCTTAGGTAGCCAAAATAGTGGGAGACGATCATGACATCGCGTGTATTTGGCCTGGTACGGGTTGTACTCGTTCTCGGCTTGCTGGCAAGCTGCGGAGGCAATGGATCGGACGGAGGCGCAGTTTCTTCCGGCTCGCCCGATCCGGGCATCGCAAAAACTGCCGTACGCTATGCGTTGCCTCCCATGGGCTGGAACTCGTGGAACACGTTCGCCTGCAACGTGAACGAAAACGTCATCAAGTCCGTGGCAGACACTATCGCCGCAAGCGGCATGGCCGCGGCAGGCTATCAATACGTGACGCAAGATGATTGCTGGGTCGGCGGACGAGACCCCGCCACCGGCCAGCTCTTTGCTAACCCGAGCACATTCCCGAGCGGCATCAAGGCACTTGCAGATTACGTCCATAGCAAGGGGTTGAAATTCGGGCTCTACACATCGGGCGGCACCAACACCTGCGCCGCGCTTGCGCACGGCACACGACCGCCGACCTATCCGAAAGGGGTGGGCGCCGGCAGCCTGGGACACGAAAGCGTTGATGCAGCCACATTCGCAAGCTGGGGCGTCGACTACATCAAGCTCGACTATTGCGGCGGAAACCTCAGCGCGTTCCCGGCCATGCGTGCGGGCATCGCGGCGACTGGCCGGCGCATGTACCTCAGTATCAACCCGTACAGCGCAAATCAAACCCTGCCGACAAACTTCGCCTCCGATGGCACGTTGTACGTGCCCGCCTACGCCGATACCTCGCGCATCTCGCAGGACATCACGAATACCTTTGCGTCGGTCACATCGATCATCGATATCAGCGCGCAAGATGCATCGTGGGCCATTCCCGGCTACTTCAACGACATGGACATGCTGGAAGTCGGCCGCGGCATGACGCCGGACCAGGACACCGCTCACTTCGCAATGTGGGCAATGATGTCGAGCCCGCTGAATGCCGGTAACGACGTTCGCAGCCAGAGCGCCGGCACACTTGCATTGCTGACCAACGCGGGAGCGATCTCGGTGAGTCAGGACGCGCTGGCGCTGCAAGCCGTGCCCGATGCCGCCGACAGTTCCGCTAACCTTCAAGTCTGGACCAAGCCACTGCAGGCGAGCGGCACGCGCGCTGTCGCCATGCTCAATCGCGGATCGGCCGCCGCTACTGCTACCGTCAACTTCGCCAACCTAGCGCTGAGCGGACCTGTACAAGTGACAAATCTCGTGACTGGAGAGGTGTTGTCCCCGGCTTTATCGACGGGAAGTTTCAGTGCGAGCGTGCCGGCAACCGGCGTGGTGCTGCTGAAGCTCGCAGGTACCGATCCGCTCGCGTTCAAAGCCCCACTCGCGCTGCAGAACTGGATCTGGGCGAGCACGCAATCCGGTAAAATCGCCGCCAAGGTCTGGCCGAGCAAGGATGCATTGCCGGTCGGCGCGACGGCGGCGGCTTCGGTCATCGTCAATGGAACGTCGTATCGCGACGGGCTTGCCGTGAATGCGCCGGCGCAGATGGTCTATCGTCTAGGGGGTAACTGCAGCACGTTCCAGAGCGATATTGGCCTGGACGCTGCAGCGAAGGGCGCGGGAACCGTGGACTTCCAGGTTTGGGCCGACAACGTCATGCTCTACGATAGCGGCGTGATAACCGGATTATCGCCGACAAAAACGGTGCGTGTGAGCCTGAACGGTTACCAGACCCTTCGGCTCGTCGTGACCGGTGCGCAGGACGGCGTTGCCAACGACGTCGCCGATTGGGCGGACCCCACGCTCGTTTGCGGGTCGTGACGCGCGAGCGCACTGCCATGTGTCGATCGGAGAAGATGGAAAGGGAGAACCCGACATACATAAATCCATGAGGCAATCCAGGATGGCGAAGTCATCGACGGGTACCGCATGCTTGCGCTCATTGACAGCCGTGCTCACGCTGGCTGCGATCATGCATATGACTTTTCCTTTGCCGGCCTTCGCGCAAACTCAGGTTACTGATACCTCGCAATCGTCAATGGCACGCGTCTTTGCCCCGGGTGGCACCTTGCGTGTATCGATCAATCTTGGTAATCCGGTCCTCGCGAGCCTCGATGCCGACGGAAAACCGCAAGGCGTTTCCGTCGATCTGGCTACCGCATTTGCAAAGCGACTCGGCGTGCCGCTGCAACTGGTCACGGTGACGTCGGCCGGCGCCTCGGTTGAAAAAGTGAACCAGGACAAGGCGGACATCGGCTTCTTTGCCGTCGATCCAAAACGCGGCCAGGAGATCAGTTTCACCAAGCCGTATGTACTGATCGAGGGTTTCTATCTCGTGCGCAACACCTCGGCCATCACCACCAACCAGCAGGTCGATCAACCCGGCGTGACGGTCGCGGTCGGCAAGGGCAGCGCTTACGATCTGTTCCTGACGCGAACGCTGCACAACGCGACGATCGTGCGCATACCAACCTCGCCAGCGGTCGTGCAGGCATTTCTTGATCAGCATCTGGACGTGGCCGCGGGCGTGAAGCAGCAGATCGAAAAGGACGCAGCCAAAACAGGCGGACTGCGGGTGCTCAATCAACGCTTCATGGTGATCCGTCAGGCAATGGGCGTGCCGAAAGCAAAAGGTCCCGATGCAGCCGCGTACCTTGCGAAGTTCGTGGACGACATGAAGTCGTCCGGTTTCGTTGCCGCGGCCCTGGCGCGCCATCAGATCGCGGGCGCAGCCGTTGCCAGTGACAACGACTAATGCACTGAGTGAATGGATCGTTTAGCTGATCGAAATCAATAGCTGCCTTTTCGTCTCGGACGAAAATCTTGTTACGGCAATCGATTCGAAGCCGCAACAAGAAACGGGCACATTTTGAACAAGATTAACAAGCATCTGCTACTCGCAATTCCACTGGTCTTCACGATTCTTTCCGCCACCACGCTGTCCGCACAGGCAGACCAGGGCGATATCCTCGCGCGTGTCCGGGCGATCAGCATCCAGCCTGACATATCGGCAGGCGGCACACTGGGCACGCTTGGTACAGGCGTCAAGAACGCCGTGGTTCCCGAGCTGGATTTCGTGTACATGGTGCGTCCGAACATTGGACTGGAACTCATTCTTGCGACCTCGCGCCACCAGGTGACATCGAATGCGGGCGCACTTGGCGGCGTGAACGTGCTTCCACCCACGCTGCTGCTGCAGTATTACTTCAATGCAGCGGGCAAGATTCGGCCTTATGTGGGCGCCGGCCTAAACTACACGCTGTTCTATAACAACGGACTGCATGCCGGCGATACGCCGGTATCGATCAAGAACTCGAGCTTCGGTCCGGCGCTTCAGGCCGGGGTGGATGTGCAGGTGGCGCGCAACCTGTTCGTCAACGCCGACATCAAGAAGATCTGGATGCGCACCGATGCTTCTGCCGGCGGAGCGTCGCTTGGTTCGCTCAAGATCGACCCGCTGATTGTGGGTATCGGTGTGGGCATGCGGTTCTGACCGGTGAGGCCTGCTCGCTGGAACTTCTGATGTATTTCACTGCCAACCGTAGGAAGGAACAACGCGCAGCAGTGCGTGCTGCGCTCCAGATTCAGGGGAACAGCGAGACGAACTTCTCGCTCATTTGACGTTGAAGGTCCCATATGTGTTACAGCGAACAGATATATAGCGAAGACTAAAGCATTAAGGAGTGGAGATCATTTTCTCGGACCAACGTGATGGACGAGAACCCCTGGAAAGAAGGATTCAGAGCCGGCCGTCTAGGGCTTTCTCTAGACGCTTGTCCTGATTATCCGGAAGCCGAATTCTGGAACTGGTACTGCGGGTATCTAAGCGGCCGGCGCAAACCTTTGCGCGTTGTCGGCGAGAAAAGCACTCCGTCAAATGTCACGATCGTATTGCCTCACACCAAAATCATTTAGCCGCTTCAAACACACGCCTGCGAGCATTGGTCACAAGAGATGAGTGCTCAGGCGTAAGTCGTGCCTGAGACGGAAGCCGTCCTGCGCCGGGTCAGCGGCGTGGACGTCCGCGTGACATCCGTCAAAGACGGCAGCCGATGGACGGACAACACGCGTCTTGCCGATACCTACCGGCGCGGCCGCGTGCTGCTGGCCGGCGATGCCGCGCATGTCCATTCGCCGTTCGGCGGCCAGGGCATGAGTCTCGTTCCTTCAATGGAACGCGCCAGTCAATAAAAAAATGTTCCGCTCACCGCAGCGGCAACATGGTCACACCGACAATGATCAGTACAACGCCGCCGCAGCGTTTGATCAACAGCATGCGGTCGTTGGCGCAGATCCTCCGATGCAGCAAATGCGTTGCGACTGCATAACCCGACATGACCAGCACGACCACCGACGCATCGATTGCGAGAAGCGTGCCGAGTTGCGGCAGCAATGCGGCGCGCACATCGACGAGCTGCGGGATCACCGCAGCAAAGAATCCGAGCGTATTGGGATTTGCCGCCGACACCGCCGATGCTTCCAGGAACAACACCGAACGCCGCTTCCGCGGGCTTGCCACGGGTTGCGGCAATGCACCCGGCTTGCGCCTCACGACAAACGCCTTGGCGCCGAGATAGATCAGATACGACGCGCCGGCAGCCCTGAGCACGATTAGCAACAGCGGTGATGTACTGAGCAGCGCGCTGAGCCCGAGCATGATGGCCGTCGCCATCGCAACGCGTGCGCTCAGGTTCCCGGAAAGCGTGAACGCCGCCGATGACAAGCCGTATCGCGATGTGTTTCGAACCATCAGCAACGCGTTCGGCCCGGGCGAGCCTGTGGCTGCGAGCGTCGCAGTGGCGAAGGCGATCCACGCTCCGGCAGGCACTTCAGTACTCACGCGAAGTAAAGGGAGCCGGTGAGACTCCGGCAAGGCTGCATGACAAGCAGGATGACATCGCGGCTCCTCGTGACTGGATGCGGTGTGCGAGCTTCCACGAGTGACATCGATGGAATCGCCTGACCGTGCATTCATTGTTGTCGATTGCTTCGGACGGTCACAGCCTCATTGCGCGGCCCTCCGTTGGGAGGGACTGCGCCAACGGTTCTGGCCTGCCCATAGTGAGGACTGTTCGGACTCTGGATTTATTCCCGCGCGAGTGCTCGCCGCGCTACCGCCGTAGGCGACAGGCTAGCGGTGCAAGTCGCGTGTGGGGCGTATGCGTTGGCGAGGGGAAGTGGTTGCCGATGCGGATCACGGCCACCTTCCCTGATTGATCTCAACATCGAGCCCTCTCGTTGCAGACTAAAGCGAGCGTTTGTTTGGAATGACGGTGCTTGTGAATGACGTGGAAGGGGTGGACCGTTAGTTGCTTTTGTGTCCAACGTTCCTGTTCCGAACCTCTGCTCACCTGGCAATAGACGCCCGATGAGATCAATCCAAAATGCCGCCGCTCCGCCCTCCAATCTTCGAATGCCGCGTTATCGTGAGTTGCTTTACGCCCCATTGGACAAGCATTGCCACTGCTGCCGCCTGTGCGAACGCAACGACCGGGCGCTGGTTGAGCAACGAATACGAAAGCAGCAAACAAAATGCGGCGAACGAAAACCTGCCAAGGACCATTCCCCGAAGCAGCGATATGACGAAGGCCGGCCCATGAGCACGGTGAGACGAAACCGACAGGACAATCCCGAGCAGCGGAAAGACTGCCAGCAACCCGCTCCATGTAGCGCCGACCCATCCAGACAACGACGTGACCAGGACCGTCAGCACCGCGCCGGCCACCATCCTTCCGATGAGATCAGACCGGGAAAGCGGTGCGCCGGCCGCGACCGCTTCGCTGCGTGGCAAGAAGGACTGGCCGAAGCACACCGCAGCGAACGCAGCCGTGGCGGCCCACAAGGGTGAAGTTGGCAACATCGACAAGCCGTACGCCGATACGAACCACGCGATTAGTCCGGCAACCAGGGCGACTGGCCACGAGCGCGAGCGGCAGGTCCATGCGTAAGCAAAATTGAATGCTTCCGATGCGAGGATCGCAGACAGTGAAAGCGTCGCGGCATGCGCCCCGAACGCTGGGCCATGCTCGAGCACAAGAAGGTAGAGAATCGGGCCCGCTACTACAGGCAATCCGGCCAGCCAGCCGGCGATTGCCGGCCCCCACCATTTGCCTGACATCGAAACGACAAGCAGGAACAGCGGGACAAGCGTCAGTTTGAGCGTAAGCATGCCAGGATCGAACGGACTTAAAGTGGGATCTTACCCTTGTCCAGAGATCGCCCTTCCCGGTGTCTGGCTTCTTCGGTTCGTACCGGGTTCACATCGGAGAAAAAATGAGCAAGAGTGAAATCCCGTTTCTCAACGAATGAACGAGAGACGTTACGACAAAACCCCGGCGTCGCCGGGTTTGCTCGACCACGAACACAAAACCCAGCACGACACCGATTGGAAAGGTGGTAAGCACGTATTTCCAGTTGTAGTTATGCAATCCGGCAAACAAGGCCGCAGACAGCAAAACAGCCAGCCAAGGGCCGGCGCCCAACCGGTTTCGAAGCAGCGTAATGCAGCCCCACTGGTTAAACGCCGTTTCGATCAGCGGGGCGAACACGCAGACAAAAAAAATCAGATAAACAATGCCATGCGATTTCAGATCCGGCCCTCCCAACTCTTTTTGCGGATAGAACAGGTCGCCAAGATAGCCGATCGGCCAAGGCAAAACCTCCGTCGCCAGCAACGCGAGAGGAATCAATACCCAGGTTGGTGTGGAAAGACCAAATCGGAATAAGGTCCCGTTCAAAGGCCGCTGAGTCCCTAAGTCTCTCATTTTTTATTTTCTCTTTTGCCCACGGCTTTTATCTCAAGCGCTCGAACAGTTCCGGATAATCGATGACCAATCCGTCGCTGTCCACTTCCAGCTCTGCTGTAAATCCGCTGTCAGCGCTTTCATATCGGAATCGGCTGCCTGGCTCGATACATGTGTAGATCTGGTCTGCGCGAACGACTTGCAAATCAGGTATGGAAACCCATGCAACTGCGATGCGCTGCTGCATGCCTTTATGCCACGTCAACCGGCGGATTGGCAGCGTATTCGTGAACGGCGTCGCGACGATATCGACATCGACACATCCCTCGATGGCCGGAATCTCGTCGAGTTGTTCGTCCGTCCAGTGGCCCTCCCCATCTCCGTGAATGACCAGCGTCGCTCCGCCGATGACTTGAATCGACAGGAACCGTGTGCGCCAGCTTTTGTCACATCGGAGGGAGTACTGGATTGCATAGGGACGATCGCTGTTTTCCCCGGTAAGCACGCTCTCCACCGAATAACCGTCCGGCTGGCTTTGAAGCACGAGATGCTCGATACCCGATCCGGACTGCATCTGCCATCGCACCTGAGGCATGGATTTCTCCCTGGAATCTACGGCGTAACCATAACCCGCCGCCGTCACCGAAAACAGCAATATTCTTCAACCGCCGCGGTCGCGCGTGGCCGATGCCCCCGCCTCTCAATCCGCCCGTCACACAGCAAGCATCCCGCTGCAGGCGTAGGCTGTTGGACAAAACAAGGCAAAGCCATTGCTGATTCCCGCACGACGTACTTCCAACCGGAGCTTAAATAATGCCGACCTACATTGTGTCAACCGCGGCCGATCGGTTCAACGAGGAACTCAAGCACCGAATCGCCGATGGCATCACCAAAGCGCACAGCCGCGCCACTGGCGCGCAAGGTTTCTTCGCGCAAGTGATCTTCAACGAAATCCCGGCGGGTAACCACTTCATTGGAGGAAGCCCTTTGAAGGCGGAACAGGCCTTTGTGCATGGTCATATTCGTGCGGGACGAACGCCCGAGCAGAAGCGGCAACTGCTTGAATCGATTGTCGAGGTGATCATCAGCGCCACCGCGCTGGAACGCCGGTACGTGTGGGCTTATATCTCGGAACTGCCTCCTTCGCAGATGGTTGAATACGGGCGCGTGTTGCCCGAACCCGGCGCGGAGGAAGACTGGCTCAAGTCGATGGATGAAGCCGATCGCGATTACCTGCTCGGAATGGGCGCCGGCTCGTAACAACCGCAGAATTTGAACGGCAAGCGCCCAGTGAATACGAGCGCGGTTGCCGATGTCGACGCGCGGGGCGCACGCGAATAACCGCGCTCAAAGCTTGACCGATACTTCCACGTCTTCGTGCAAGGCTTGCGAGAAGTATTGGCCGCCGGATCGCACGATCTCGAGGTACTCGGGACTCCAGTCAGCGTTATCGGCTACGAGCACCGAGCCCGCGTGCAATCGTGGTTCGAGCAACGCAAGAACTCCCGGGTATAACGCCTTGGCGCCATCGAGCAGAACCAGATCGATACTCCCCGGCAATCCATCCGCAAGCGTCTCCAGCGCGTCGCCTTCGCGTACCTCAACGAGATCGCTGAGACCGGCCGACTCGATATTTCTGCGCGCCCCCGCAACCTTCGACGGCTCGAACTCGGCGCTGATCAGCGCGCCGCCGCCGTTGTCCCTCAGCGCCGCCGCCAGATGCAAAGTCGATACTCCAAATGACGTGCCGAACTCGACAACGGAACGCGCCTTCATCATGCGTGCATACATGTAAAGCAACGCTCCGGTGTTGCGCGAGACCGCGAGATGAAACTCCTTCGCCCGCGTATAAAACGCCCGGTAATCGGTGGATCGCGCGCTTGCCATCAACGTCGCGCGGTCCTCCGGTGAAAGTTCTGCCATCTGCTGCATGAGATGGGCCTGTGATGCGTCGGCATCGGCGAATAGTTGTTCCAGCACGGTCGAGACCGGCGCCTGAATCAGTGTGTTCATGAATGAGCCTCTTAATGGAAATTGACGATGCTGCGCACACGTCTAGAATACGAACAATTCGTCGCATTTACTAATCGCGTTTCGGAAGGCACATCCATGAAGAGCCGGCAAAGCCCCGTCGTATCTGCCCGCAAGCGTCCGCAGCAGGAACGTTCAACGCGCCTCGTTGCGGACATTCTCGAGGCTGCAGTTCGCGTTTTGGTGCGTGAAGGCGCACCGCGTTTCACGGCGGCTCGGGTGGCGGAAGCGGCCGGCGTCAGCGTCGGTTCGCTCTATCAATACTTCCCGAACAAGGAAGCGATGCTGTTTCGATTGCAGACTGAAGAGTGGGCCAGGACCCGGGCACTCGTCGGAGGCATCCTCAACGATACAACCCATCCTCCGCTCGATCGCCTGCGAGCCGCAGTACGCACATTCTTCGATACCGAATACGAGGAAGCCGCGTTTCGCACGGCGCTGGAAGATGCGGCGCCGCTTTATCGCGATTCACTCGAGGCGCAGGCGCAAAGAGACGCGGCGATGAATATCGCGATTGCGTTCATGGACGAGGCGCTTCCCGATCTGGGAGCAGACCGCCGCTCGCTGGCCGCCGAGGTCTTGATTACGACCATGTCGAAAGTCGGGGAAGCGGTCTCCATCAAAGCGCAATCACAAGCCGAGGTAGACCGGTGGTCAGCCGAGATAGCCGACATGCTGTGCGCGTACATCGAACAACTGGCTTTGCAACCGTCGCGTTGAAGACGCGCTCCGGGAGCCGGGTAAAATCCTTTCGCACCTACGGGTCTCCCCTGATCTGAATGTATGTCGAAACTCGCGTCGCCGGATCGTCGTAGGGGTATGTCCAACTCTCAATGAAAGGCGATTACTTCATGACAACCGGAACCGTCAACCTGCATCGCGTCTTGCGCGCAACACCCGAACGTGTATACAGAGCGTTCCTCGAAGCCGATGCGCTCGCGAAATGGCTGCCTCCCTACGGCTTCACATGTCAGGTTCACCACATGGACGCTCGCGTGGGCGGCACGTTCAAGATGTCCTTCCGCAACTTCGGCTCCGGCACCAGCCATTCGTTCGGCGGCGAGTACGTCGAACTCGTGCCGTTCGAGAAGATCCGCTATTGGGACAAATTCGATGACTCGTACCTGCCCGGCCGGATGGACATCACTATTTCGTTGCGGCAGGTGTCGTGCGGAACGGAAATCACTGTTGTGCAGGCAGGCATCCCCGAGGTGATCCCCGTGGAGATGTGCTACCTCGGCTGGCAGGAGTCGCTTCTGCAACTGGCGAAGCTGGCCGAGCCCGAGATTCCGGGCTGACCGACGGGATTGGAGGGACTCTTTCGGGGATGTCAGGCTCGCTACCCGAAAGAACCTGACTTACTTCTGCGCCCACATGGTCTTGCCGAAGAACGTCAGCGTTCGATCCCACGCCATTTGCGCCCAAACCGGATCGTATTGCGTCCTCGAAATACGGCCCGGCCCGACCGCTGTTTCGTTGGCGAACGCGTGATGCGCGAGGTATCGATGAAACTCGAAATCGACGTTTGCATCGGACAGTTGCTTTTCGAGTTGAGCCACCGTTTCCGCCGGGAAAAATTCGTCCTGCTCGGCCCAATGACCGAGTACCGGCACCTTGATCTTCGATGCATCGACATATTCCAGCGGCGGGAAGCCATACCAGACCACGCCCG
>NZ_CAXTGZ010000113.1:0-14226 GCF_964243625.1 uncultured Caballeronia sp. | reverse complement strand
CGTGCCGGTTCTGCGGAACGGGATGCGGCGTGAGCGTGGGCGTGAAAGGCGGCAAGGTCGTCGCGACGCAGGGCGATCCACAAGCGGAAGTGAATCGCGGGCTGAATTGCGTGAAGGGCTATTTCCTCTCGAAGATCATGTACGGCGAGGACCGGCTGACCACGCCCCTGTTGCGGATGAAGGACGGCAAATACGCGAAGGACGGCGAATTCGCGCCGGTTTCGTGGGACCGCGCATTCGCCACGATGGCCGAGCAGTTCAAACGTGTGTTGAAGGAGAAAGGTCCGACAGCCGTCGGCATGTTCGGCTCGGGACAATGGACGGTTTTCGAAGGCTATGCGGCGTTGAAACTCATGAAGGCGGGGTTCCGTACGAACAACCTGGATCCGAACGCGCGGCATTGCATGGCGTCGGCCGTGACGGGTTTCATGCGCACGTTCGGCATGGACGAGCCAATGGGCTGTTACGACGATATCGAACAAGCCGATGCCTTCGTGCTGTGGGGATCGAATATGTCGGAGATGCATCCGATCCTCTGGACGCGCGTGACAGACCGCAGGATGAGTGCGCCGAAGACGAAGGTCGCGGTGCTCTCCACGTTCGAGCATCGCAGTTTCGACCTGGCCGATTACCGCGTGATCTTCACGCCGCAATCCGATCTCGCGATCCTGAATTACATCGCGAACGTGATCATCAAGACGAATCGCGTGCACAAGGATTTCGTCGCGAAACACGTCACGTTCAAGGAAGGTAACGCGGACATTGGCTATGGGCTGCGTCCCGAACATCCGCTGCAGAAGGCCGCTAAAAATGCGGGCGATCCGAACGGCTCGAAGCCGATCGACTTCGATACCTTCGCGCGTTTTGTATCGAAGTACGACGCGGATTACGTGACGAAGCTGTCGGGGGTATCGAAGGTGAAACTCGACCAGCTTGCCGAGCTTTATGCCGACCCGAACATCAAGGTGATGTCGTTCTGGACCATGGGCTTCAACCAGCATACGCGCGGCACTTGGGCGAACAATATGATCTACAACCTGCATCTCTTGACAGGCAAGATCTCGACGCCCGGCAACAGTCCGTTCTCGTTGACGGGGCAGCCGTCGGCGTGCGGAACGGCGCGCGAGGTCGGGACGTTTTCGCATCGGCTGCCGGCGGACATGGTGGTCACGAATCCGGAGCACCGGGAGCACGCGGAGCAGATCTGGAAGCTGCCGCCCGGCACGATCCAGCCCAAGCCCGGTTATCACGCGGTGCTGCAGAACCGCATGTTGAAGGACGGCAAGCTGAACGCGTACTGGGTCATGTGCAACAACAATGTCCAGGCGGGCGCAAACCTGAACGAAGAGACGCTTCCGGGATATCGGAATCCGGACAATTTCATCGTGGTATCTGATGTTTATCCGACCGCAACAGCGGTTTCGGCCGACCTTATCCTGCCTGCGGCGATGTGGGTCGAGAAGGAAGGCGCCTATGGCAACGCCGAGCGCCGCACGCAGTTCTGGCATCAACTCGTCGATGCACCCACCGGCGCCCGTTCGGACCTGTGGCAACTGGTTGAGTTCTCGAAGCACTTCAAGGTAGAGGAAGTCTGGCCGGCCGAGCTGATTGCAACGAAGCCCGAACTGAAAGGCAAGACGCTTTACGACGTGCTTTTCCGAAACGGACAAGTCGACAAATATTCGCTGAAGGAAACGAGCGCGCATTACGAAAACAGTGAAGCAAAGGCGTTCGGCTTCTATCTGCAGAAGGGCCTCTTCGAGGAATACGCGAGTTTCGGCCGGGGGCATGGCCACGACCTCGCACCCTTCGATGCATATCATGAAGCGCGAGGAATTCGCTGGCCCGTGGTGAACGGCCATGAAACCCGCTGGCGCTACAAGGAAGGATCGGACCCGTACGTCAAGGCGGGAACCGGCTATCAGTTCTATGGCAACAAAGACGGCCGCGCGGTGATTTATGCATTGCCCTATGAACCACCGCCCGAGGCGCCGGACAAGGAGTTCCCGTTCTGGCTGGCAACGGGGCGTGTGCTCGAACACTGGCATTCGGGGTCCATGACGCGGCGCGTGCCGGAGCTGTATCGGGCGTTTCCGAACGCCGTGTGTTTCATGCATCCGGACGATGCAAAAGCGCTCGGCCTGCGCCGCGGCGTGGAAGTGAAGGTGATGTCGCGACGCGGTTTTGTCCGTACGCGTATCGAGACGCGCGGGCGCGACAAGCCGCCTCGCGGACTCGTGTTCATCCCCTGGTTCGATGCAAGCCAACTGGTCAACAAACTTACGCTGGACGCAACCGATCCGATATCGCTTCAGACTGACTACAAGAAGTGCGCAGTCAAGATCGTCAAGGTCTGAGGAGGCAGTCATGCGATCGCTGACCGTAATTGACGTATTCATTGCCGTGAGTCTTTTTGTGTTTTCGCAGGCGGCGCCGGCGCAACCGGTGATTCCCGCCGAACCGTTTCACGACGCCATGCGCGGCACGACGCCTGTCGATGAAGAGGCGAAACCGCCGTTGATTGCCCCAACCGAAAATAAGGATGTGATCCGTGGCCGCGCCTATGCACAGCAGCCGCCGACGATCCCGCACAAGATCGACGGCTATCAACTCGACAAGGACGCCAACCGCTGCCTTGCGTGCCATGCGCGCAGCCGCGCGGCCGAGAGCGGCGCGGTGCCCATCGGCATATCGCACTACGTCACCCGAGACAATGCCACGCTCGGAAGTCTCTCGCCGAGGCGCTATTTCTGCACGCAGTGTCATGTCACGCAAGCCGACGCGAAGCCGCTTGTCGGCAACACGTTCACGGATGTGGAAGATGTGCGCGTCGCGCCCGGGCCTGCCGCGCCGCAGCCGGCCGGCAAGAAGTAGGAGCACGCGATGTTCGGCCTGATCAGGCGATATTGGCAAACGATCAACCGGCCCAGTACGTACTACAGCCTGGGCTTTCTCACGCTCGGCGGGTTCATTGCCGGGGTGGTGTTCTGGGGTGCGTTCAATACGGCGCTCGAAATGACGAGCACCGAGGCGTTTTGCACGGGTTGCCACGAAATGCATGACAACACATTCGCCGAGCTGAAAGGCACGATCCATTACAGCAACCGCAGCGGCGTGCGGGCGATCTGTTCGGACTGCCATGTACCGCACAACTGGACGGACAAGATTGCCAGAAAGATGCAGGCGTCGAAGGAAGTCTGGGCAAAAGTGTTCGGCTCGGTCAACACGCGCGAAAAGTTCCAGGACAAGCGGCTGGAACTCGCCGAGCACGAATGGCGCCGGTTCAAGGCCAACGATTCTCTGGAATGCCGTAACTGCCATTCCTTCGAGTCGATGGACTTCACGCGCCAGAGTCCGCGGGCACAGAACGCGCATCAGCGCTTCCTTGCTACGGGCGAGAAGACGTGTATCGATTGTCACAAGGGCATTGCGCATGAACTACCGGACATGACGCAGGCAATGCGGGATCAACAGTTGCGCGAAGCGCGTCCAAAGTGAGGGCACTATCGATGAATCAAGATCTGTTTATCAAGCCGGATTTCGGGTCGGACAGTCGCAACAATGCGGTGTTGTCCGTCGATAAACTCGGCTTCGACCGCGCCGGGGAAATGCTGTTCAGCAACGTGGCTTTCGATGTGGACGCCGGCCAGGTGCTGCAGATCCACGGTCCCAACGGCAGCGGCAAGACCACCTTGTTGCGCGTGCTCGCCGGTCTGTTGCGGCCGAGCGCGGGCACCATCCGCTGGCGTGGCAGGGATGCGCATGCGCATCCCGAATCGTGGCGCCAGTCGCTCGCGTATCTCGGGCATCTGAACGGCGTCAGCGACGAACTCACCGCAGCCGAAAACCTTGCCTTCAGTTCGGTGCTGGGCGATGTCGCGGAAGAGCGCGTCGAGGTCGAAGAGGCGGCGCTCAAGAGCGTGGGCCTCGACCGGTATCGGGATGCCATTGTGCGGGGACTGTCGCAGGGGCAAAAGCGCCGGCTTGCCATCTCGCGCCTGCTGCTTGAACACAAGCCGCTGTGGCTGCTCGACGAACCCGCCGCCGCGCTCGACGAAGAGTCGTCCGGCGTGCTCGAGGACGTGATCAAGGGCCATCTGGAGCGCGGCGGGATCGTGCTGATGACCACGCACAAGTTGATTACCACGTCTCCCTCGGCCACGCGCAATCTGTACTTCGAACCGAGCGGCCGATGCTCAGACTGACCGTGCGCATCGTCCAACGCGAGCTTGCGCTGACCTGGCGTAGGCGGACTTCGGCGCTTGGCTGCCTGCTGTTCTTCGTGATCGCAGCGAGCCTCTTTCCGTTGGCCGTCGGCGCCGATCCCGCGCTGCTCCAGACAATCGCGCCGGGCGTGTTATGGGTCACGGCATTATTTGCCGCGATGCTCTCGCTCGCGCGTTTGTTCGGCCCTGATTTCGCCGATGGCGCTCTCGACCAGATGCTGCTTTCGCCGCAATCATTGCTCGCGATGGTCATGGCGAAGATCGGCGCGCACTGGCTCACGAGCGGCTTCGCGCTCGTGTTGCTGGCGCCCGTCATGGCGCTTCAATACGGTCTTTCCTTCAATGCGGTCTGCCGGCTCACGCTGGCGTTGTTGATCGGTACGCCGGTGCTGAGTCTCATCGGTTCGGTGGGTGCGGCGCTTACGCTCGGCGTGCGCGGCGGCGGCATGCTGCTCGCCGTCCTGGTGTTGCCGCTGGAAACGCCGGTGCTGATCTTTGGCGCGAACGCCGCCGATTCATCGCGTACCGATGGATGGTCGGCCGCGAACTTTTCCCTGCTCGGCGCGGGCCTGCTCGCGGCCCTTGCGTTATGCCCTGTCGCGACCGCCGCAGCCTTGCGGATTTCCGCCGAATGAACCTGACATGATCTCCACACTCGCTCAAGCTGGCTGGTTGCGCTACGCGTCGCCGAGACCGTTTCATCGGCTGGCGGGAAGGATGATTCCCGGCTTCGCAATCGCGTCCATCCTGTTCGTCATGCCCGGCATTCAGATCGCGTTGTTTGTCGCGCCCACCGACGCCGTGCAAGGCGATGTATATCGCATCATGTTCGTGCATGTTCCTGCCGCATGGATGTCGATGCTGCTCTACATGGTGATGGCCGCCTACGCCGGGCTCGGCCTCGTTCTCAACGCCCGTCTTTCCGCGATGATGGCCCGCGCCATCGCGCCGACCGGTGCGCTTTTCACCGCGCTCGCACTGGTCACGGGCGCGCTCTGGGGCCGCCCGACGTGGGGTGCGTGGTGGGTATGGGACGCGAGGCTCACGTCCGAACTGATCCTGCTGTTTCTTTACCTGGGCTTCATGTCGCTGCATGGCGCCATCGACGATACCCGCCGCGCCGATCGCGCCTGCGCCGTGCTCGCGCTGGCGGGCGTGGTGAACATCCCGGTCATCTATTTTTCGGTGCAGTGGTGGTACACGCTGCATCAGGGCGCGTCGCTTTCCTTTGGCAGCGGCGTGTCCATGGACGCGTCCATGCTCGCGGGCATTCTCGTCATGACGCTTGCCCTCTGGTGCTATGCAATCGCGATCGTGCTCGTGCGGGTACGGCGGATCATCGACGAACGTGAGTTCTGAATGAACGGGAAAAGGGGAGAAGGCCATGAACGTACTGAACAGTTCCAACGGGGACCTCTGGTATCTATGGGTCGCGTTCGATATCACCTTTCTCGTGCTGGCCGTTGAAATTGCAATCACCATCAACGCGGGCCGGAAGCATCGACGGCGCGATCGTATTGTCCGGCCACGCACCCGCACGAGCACGCTCACGGAGAGACCGTGAAGGGGCGCACGCGGCGGGCGTGCGGCGTCGCCGCCGGGCTGGTGACGCTCGGCGGCGCGGCGGCGCTGGTGCTGAATGCGTTCAATTCCAACGTGATGTTCTTCGTCACGCCGAGCCAGCTCGTGGCTGACAGCATGGCGCACACGGCGCGGCTGCGCGTGGGCGGTCTTGTCGAGCACGGGTCGGTCGAGCGAGATGCGAGCGGCCTGACCGTGCGTTTCATGATCACCGATACCGCTCGCGAGATTCCCGTCGAGTATCGCGGCGTGTTGCCTGACCTGTTTCGTGAGGGCAAAGGCGTGGTCGCGCAAGGGCGTTTGTCGCCGGAGGGTGTGTTCGTGGCGGACCAGATCCTCGCCAAGCACGATGAAAACTACATGCCGCCCGAAGCCGTCGAGGCCGTCAGGCGCGCCCGCCCTGCCATGAAGATATCGGACAAGACAGGAGCCCTTCGATGATCCCCGAACTCGGCCAGTTCGCGCTGATCGTCGCACTGCTGCTCGCGGTGACGTGCGGCGTGCTGCCGTTGATCGGCGCGGCGCGCGGCATTCCCGGCTGGATGCGCAGCGCGTGGCCGCTGGCACGGGGACAGAGTGCATTCGTCGCGATGGCGTTCGCGTGCCTGGCGGTATCGTTTGTCAACGATGATTTTTCGGTCGCGTATGTCGCGTCGAATTCCAACTCCATGCTGCCGCTCGCGTATCGTTTCGCCGCCGTCTGGGGCGGACATGAAGGCTCGTTGCTGCTCTGGACGTTGCTGTTGACGTTCTGGATGACCGCTGTCTCCATCTTCAGCAGACAGCTTCCCGTGCCGATGGTTGCGCGCGTGCTCGGCGTCATGAGCTGGATCAACGCAGGGTTCGTGGTGTTCATGCTGTGGACATCGAATCCGTTCATCCGTCTGCTGCCCCCCGCCATGGACGGCCGCGACCTCAATCCCTTGCTGCAAGACCCCGGCATGGTCTCGCATCCGCCGATCCTGTACATGGGCTACGTAGGTTTCGCGGTAGCGTTTTCGTTCGCCGTATCGGCCTTGCTGTCAGGCGAACTCGATGCCACCTGGGCGCGCTGGTCTCGCCCGTGGACCACGGCCGCGTGGACCTTCCTCACGCTCGGCATCATGCTCGGCAGCGCCTGGGCGTATTACGAACTCGGCTGGGGCGGCTGGTGGTTCTGGGACCCCGTGGAGAACGCGTCGTTCATGCCGTGGCTCGCAGGCACGGCGCTGATGCACTCGCTCGCCGTCACCGACAAACGCGGCAGCTTTCGCGCATGGACCGTGCTGCTCGCCATCTGCGCGTTTTCGCTGAGTTTGCTCGGCACGTTCCTCGTGCGTTCGGGCGTGATTACATCGGTCCACGCATTTGCGACCGATCCCACGCGCGGACTCTTCATTCTCGTGTTCCTCTCGATAGTGACCGGCGGCGCGTTGCTGCTGTTCGCGTGGCGCGCGCCGAAGATCGGTTTGGGCGCGGGCTTCGCGCTGGTATCGCGGGAGTCCTTGCTGTTGTCGAACAACGTCGTGCTGATGGTGGCGGCCGCTTCCGTGCTGCTAGGCACGTTGTATCCGCTTGCGCTCGACGTGCTCGGGCTCGGCAAGATATCCGTCGGTGCGCCGTATTTCGACGCCGTTTTCGTGCCCCTCATGACGCCCGCCGTTTTCCTGATGGGCATCGGCCCCATCGCTCGATGGAAATCCGCACGCCTGCCGCATATCGCCGTCCGGCTTTGCTGGGCGGCACTGGTGAGCGTGGCGTCAGCGGTGGCGGTGCCGTTGCTCACCGGCGGGTGGAGACCGCTGGTCGCATTGGGAATCGGGCTTGCCGTGTGGTGCGCAACAGCGACGCTGACCGCGCTTGTCGTGGGCATCGCTGAACAGCGCGGAGCGTTTTTAATGCGGTTCATCCGCATGCCGCGCGGCTTTTACGGCATGCTCGCCGCGCATCTGGGCGTGGGCGTTTTTATCGCGGGCGTGACGCTTGTCAAAGCTTATGAAAGCGCCGGCGATGGCCGACTCGATGTTGGCCAGTCGATCAGCGCTGGCGGTTATACGTTTCGCTTCGATGGCACCAAGGCGGTCAATGGTCCGAACTATCGTGCGTTGCGGGCCACGGTCGTGGTGAGCCGGGATGGAGCGGTCGTCGCTGTCATGCATCCGGAGAAACGCTTCTTCGTGATCCAGAAGACGACCATGACCGAAGCCGCCGTCGACCGTGCGCCCTTGCGCGATCTCTATGTCGCACTTGGCGATGCCGCCGCCGACAGCCCGACTGCGTGGACGTTACGCGTACAGGTCAAACCGTTCGTGGACTGGATCTGGGCGGGCTGCCTCCTGATGGCGCTCGGCGGCTTGCTCGCGGCGAGTGACCGGCGGTATCGGCTGGCGGTGCGGGCGCGGCGCGAAGCGTCCTCAACTTCCGCGGAGATCGCACGCAGCCGCCTTCAGGCACAGTCCGCGATCTTGCAGCAGCGCATGCCGGGGAGACGCGCCAAGTGAAACGGTTTTTGCTGCCGCTTATCTTTTTCGCGGGTTTGAGCGCGGTGCTGGCGGCATCGTTATCGAACGATCCGCGACGGTTGCCGTCGGCGTTGATCGGCAAGAGCGCGCCTTCGTTCGATCTTCCGCGTCTGGACAATCCCGGCAGGAACCTCTCGCCCGATACCTTGCGCGGCGACGTGTGGATCATGAACGTATGGGCGTCGTGGTGCGAATCCTGTCGCGATGAACACGCGCTGCTGATCTCGCTCGCGGGCAAGAACGTCGTGCCCATTTATGGCCTCGACTACAAGGACGAGCCTGAAGCTGCGCGACAATGGCTGCGGCAGGCGGGCAATCCGTATATTGCAACCGTGGTGGATCGCTCGGGGCAGACGGGTATCGACTATGGCGTGTACGGCGTGCCCGAAACTTTCGTGATCGACCGGCAGGGCGTGATCCGTTTCAAGCGCTCGGGGCCGCTCACGCAGGCCGCGCTCGATACGCAAATCCTCCCGCTCGTTCGAATGCTGCAAAGCGAGGACTGCGATGAATAAGCTCGCGTCCCTGTTGTTGGTGTTCGGATGCCTCACACGAAGCTGGGCCCATGCCGCAGAAGTCGTGCCGAACGCAAGCGCGACCCCGGAAGTAAAAGTGCGTGCTTACCGGCTGGAATCGAATTTTCGATGCCTCGTCTGCCAGAATGAAACCATCGCGGATTCGACCGCCGATCTCGCTGCGGATCTTCGCGCGATTATCCGCGAGCAAGTCGAGCAGGGCGCCACCGACACACAAATCAGCGATTACATGGTGACGCGTTACGGCGACTTCGTGCTTTACGATCCGCCGTTCAAGACGCTGACCTGGGCGCTCTGGCTCGGGCCTTTCGTTTTGCTCGTGCTTGGGTTCGCCGCACTTGTTCTCGTAGTGTCAGGCGGCAGGAAAAGGCCGCCGCCCGCACTCACCGACCTCGAGCGCAGACGCGCACGACGTCTTCTGGGAGGCCGGTTGTGATCACTTTCTGGATCGTCGCGGCCGCCATGCTGATCGCCGCGATCTTGTGCGCGGTCGTGCCGCTGATGCAGCGCGAACCCGCCGCGGATGCATACAGAAACCGCGCGCTGAACGTATCTCTGCATCGCCGCGAACTCGCCGATGCCACTCACGACCGGCTGGCAGGACTGATATCGGCCGATCAGCACGCCGCGTTGCGCAGCGAAATAGAACAGCGCGTTCTCGCCGATACCCGCACGCCCTCAGCGCTGTCGGTGATGCGCTCGCAGCGGCAAGGGACGGCCACGCGCGCGGCCACCAGTGCGCTCCTGATCGCGCTGTTCCCGGCGGCCGCGTGCGCGTTGTACCTGAAGCTTGGCCAGCTGGCCGCGCTCGATCTTGAAGACTCGTTCGGCGCATCGCACGACATGAGTTCCGCGTCGGTGGAAATGATGGTCTCGCGCCTGGCGTTCGGTTTGAAAAGCCGCGTCCCCGATCCCCGCGATGCCGCCAAATGGGCGACGTTGGCGCGCTCCTACATGGCGCTCGAGCGGCCATCGGATGCAGCGGCGGCTTATACGCACGCAGTCGCGCTCGCCCCGGGCGATGCGCAACTCCGCGCCGACTTCGCTGACACGCTCGCAAGCGCCGACGAAGGCCGGCTCGACGGCCGCGCGTCCGATGAGATTGCAGCGGCGCTGGCCATCGAACCGTCGAATCCGAAAGCGCTGGCTCTGGCGGCATCGGCGGCGTTCGAGGCGCGGCGTTTTGCGATCGCGATCGCTTATTGGCGGCGTCTGATTTCCACACTCGATGCTGCGTCGCTGACTGCGGTCCAGGCGCAGAAGAATATCGATGAAGCGTTGAGCATGAGCGCCGTCACCGTGACGCTGCAACTCGCCGACGGCGTGCATGCCCCGCCCGATGCAACCGTGATTCTGAGCGCACACACGCAGGGTGCGGGGAACACGTTGCTGGCCGAGCGTCATTTATCCGCGAGCGAATTGCCGGCCACGGTCATACTCGATGACACGTTTGCAATCAATCCCGCCGATACGCTTTCCGCGTACCCGCAAGTGAGCGTTGAAGCGCGGGTCGTGACTGCGACGCCGGGGGAGAATCTCAGCGGGCAAACCAACGTCACGGGCGCCGAGAATCGTCGTGCTGCGCTGGTGATCGCGGCGCCCCCAAAATAGGTTCGTCGAAAAGATTGTTAAGCTCGGCATTCGGCCACCCTTCTTCCCGATATGTTCGAGTTCGACGAGCTGTTTCAGATTGCCTATAAACGCGAACGCGCAACGAGCCGGCGCCTGGCGAAGCTTACGGCGCTTTCCGCCCACGCCGCGTTGGCGCAGACGCTCGAAAAGTCGGCGGGCGCAGCAACGCTCGCAGATCTGGTGAAGGCGCGGCGTCTGGAACGGGCAGCGGCGCTTCACGCTGCGCAGCTTCGGCGTGAAGAACGCTCGGCTGCCCGCGTGGTACGCCTCGCACGAAACCGGCAGCCTTCAACCCGCGATGCCACCGCGTGGCACGCGTGGTTCGACGGATCGGCGCATCCGAACCCGGGGAAGATCGGTATCGGCGGAATGCTCGAAAGTCCCGATGGCGAGGTCGTCACGATCAGCGCGATTGCCGGTCACGGCGATAGCTGCAAGGCTGAATATCTCGCGCTGATCGCGGTGCTCGAAGTGGCGTTATCGCAGCAACCGGCACCGGAAAAACTCGTCATTCACGGTGACAGTCAGGTTGTCATAGAAGACGTGCTGCGCGATGCAACCTGCAGCGCGCCCGCGCTCAGTTCCTACGCAACGCAAGCGCGTGAGCTGATCGCGCAACTCGCCGATGTTCGTCTTCAGTGGATCCCGCGCCACCGCAACACCGCGGCCGATGCATTGTCGCAAGAGGCCATTCGTGGCGATCACGCCAATTCGCGCACATCCGTCACGGGCGTTTCGCCGAACGCGTCGCTCAACGCATAGTCGAGCACTTTTCGCGCGGCGTCGGCGGGCGTGGAAAGCTGGCCGCTGCGCTTGAGGTCATCGAATTTTTCACGCAGCGGAAACGCATCCAGGCCCGTGCCGCGAATCTCGGCTTGCATGTCCGTATCGATAACCCCAGGCGCCACGCTGCCAATGCGCAACGCACGGTTGTGGTCCAGCGCGACCGCGCGTGCGTGGTGATCCAGCGCTGCTTTCGTCGCGCAATAGATGCTCCAGCCGGGATACGCATTGCGCGCGGCGCCGCTCGAAATATGCACGATCCGCCGGTCGGAAACGCTTGGCGCCGACGCCGCCACAGCCGCCGACAACATCAATGGCGCAGCCACGTTCAAACTCACGGACCGTCCGATCGCACCGACATCCTGTCCTTCGACAGGACCCACCGGCTGCAACATGCCCGCGTTGTTGATCAGCACCACGGTGTGCGCGCCGTCCACGAAACGCTTCAGCGCGCCCGTTTCAATCCACGTTTGCAGTGCGTTGATATCGGCGAGATCGAGTTCCACTTCCTGCAACAAACCCGATGCGTGCACCGCGCTCCGGGTGCGCGATACGCCCAGCACCGCAATGCCGCGCGCGATCAGCGTGTCGGCCAACGCAGCGCCAAGACCGCGCGTATGACCCGTGAGAATCGCCTTGATGGTGTTCATGTGAATGCAATCCAGTGAGTGAGGCGAAGCAGGAAAGTTATCACGAGTTTCGAGCGTCCACAGCGCGCCCACGCCAATCCGCGAAACGCTGCGACGCCGCCGCCCGATCGCACCACGTCTTGACGATGGCCAATCGATTTGCATTGCTGCCGTCATCTCAAAATGTTGAACGCTGTATGTGCAAGGCTTTGCGACACATTTACCGATCGTGCTGGGATAATCGCCGCTCGCGATAAGTCGGACTCCTGCATGAGTGAGTCAGGCTCAAACATTCCTTTAGTTTTAGTTCACGAGTGCTGTTGAACTTGATCGAGATTTACCATGATTTCACACTCGTCCGGCACGTCGCAGACGCGCTCATTTACGACTGTTTTCCTGATCGAGATGTGGGAACGTTTCGGCTATTACGGCATGGCCGCGTTGCTCGTCTTGTTCATGATCGACAAGATCGGTTTCACCGATGAACACGCGAACCTTACATGGGGCGCCTTCACGGCGCTCGTATTCTCCGCGCCGGCCATCGGCGGCTGGATCGGCGACAAGGTGCTCGGTGCGCGCCGCACCATGATCTTCGGCGCGTGCGTGCTGGCATCGGGATATCTGATGCTCGCGATTCCATTCGAATCGCTTGGCTATATGTATGCGGCGCTCGGCGTGATCGTGGTCGGCAACGGCTTGTTCAAGGCGAACGCGGCGAACCTCGTGCGGCGCATCTACGAGGGTGACGACGCGCGCCTCGACAGCGCATTCACCATCTACTACATGGCGGTGAACATCGGTTCGACCATTTCGATGCTCGCCACGCCGTGGATCAAGGATCATTGGGGCTGGCACGTCGCGTTTGCCGTGTGTTTCGCGGGCATGGTGCTGGGCCTGATCAACTTCGCGGTGATGCGCAATACGGTGGGGCACATCGGCTCGGCGCCCGACGATAAACCCATGCAATGGCGCTTCTTCGCCGCGGTCGCCGCAGGCGCCGTGGCGCTCGGCGTGGCGACCGTGTTCGTGCTTCAGAACGAACAGGTCGCGGCCATCTGTGTGTACGCGGCGGGCGCCGCCGTTCTCGTCATCTTCGGCTGGATGCTGATGAAGTGCGATCGCAGCGAACGCGCGGGCTTGCTTGCCGCATTGATCCTGACATTGCAGGTGATCCTGTTCTTCATCTTCTACCAGCAGATGTCGACTTCGCTCACCTTGTTCGCGCTGCGCAACGTGGACCCGTCGTTCACGCTCTTCAACATGACGCTGTTCTCGTGGAGCGCGGCGCAGTTCCAGGCGCTCAATCCAATCTGGATCATGCTGCTGAGTCCGTTTCTCGCAATCGGCTACACGCGCCTCGCGAACAAGGGCCTCGACCTGCCGATCGCAGCGAAGTACGCGCTGGGTTTCGTCGTCGTGGCACTGGGCTTTTTTGTGTTCGCATTCAGCGGCCGATACGCAGTCGATGGCCGCGTGTCATCCTGGTTCATGGTCGCAGGCTACGGGCTCTATTCGCTCGGCGAATTGCTGGTCTCCGGCCTCGGCCTCGCGATGATCGCGCACTACGTTCCCATGCGTATGAGCGGGTTCATGATGGGCGCGTATTACATTGCGACCGGCGTGTCGCAGTATCTCGGCAGCGTGGTCGCCAACCTGGCGCGCATGCCATCGGGCGATCTCGGTCCGCTGCAATCACTGCCGCTTTATACGTCGCTGTTCATGGGTCTTGGCTGGGTCGCAGCCGGCGGGGCGGCGGTTGCGGTGGTGTTGCTGCCGCTTTTGAACCGTTTGTCGCGAGAGCATCGACGGTGTGTCGATGCCGCGCGTAACGGCGTCGATGCTTATCCGGCAAAGAAGCCGGTATCAGCGTCTGCGCCGACGCGCTAGATTCAAACGGCAGATTCGGCGCTGCTTCATTGAGCTGCAATAATCTTCGATTACGTTTGACCGCACATGCCCATCCCGCTATAATCTTTTTCGCGGGGTGGAGCAGTCTGGCAGCTCGTCGGGCTCATAACCCGAAGGTCGTAGGTTCAAATCCTACCCCCGCAACCAAACAGTTTTTAACGCAAAAAGCCCGGAAAAACCGGGCTTTTTGCGTTCTTGCGCGCGTGTTGAAACAGGATCAACCTGGCGTGGTTCATCAGATGGCGTCGCTTGCCTTCGAAGGGTTAAGCGACCACGAACGCGCGATGCGGGCGTGGCATAATCGTCGGTCAAATGTTCTGGAACACACGCTTCATGCGCAGCAGTTTCGTTCGTCGCGTTCGTATGCTTGGCAGCGTTATCGGAATCTTCGCGATTCTGATGACGACGCTCGCGCCCACGATCTCGCAAG
>NZ_CAXTGZ010000112.1:0-14230 GCF_964243625.1 uncultured Caballeronia sp. | reverse complement strand
GTCGCGTTCCAGACCAGCGGACCTCCGTCGGAATGGAACCGCACGATGGCGACAAAATCGCGCTTGAGTTCGCCGTTATCGAACGCTTCCTGCACTTGTTCCTGCGACTCGAACACGATCGCGGGCGCTTTCACATGACGATGCGCGTCGGCCACCGCCGAGATCTTGATCACGCCACGGCCAAGCTTGCCCTGCATCAGGCGCAGCCCGCCGTCAGGCGCGAAGGGCTCCTTGTGGCTGCGTAGCACTTTGGTGTCGTGGCTGGTTTCGGTGCCTTCGACCCATTGCAGTTTTCCGTCGATGAGTTTCGGTTCGCGCGTGTAGTGCTTCAGGCCCTCGCCCGCGACGGTCTTGACGTCTTCGTGCAGCAGCCCCGCGCTGAGCAGGTCGCGCACCAGATACGCAACGCCGCCGGCTGCGTGGAAATGGTTCACGTCGGCCTTGCCGTTCGGATAGATCCGGGCGACGAGCGGCACGGCTTGCGAGAGTTCATCGAAATCATTCCAGTCGATGACAATCCCCGCCGCACGCGCAATTGCGACCAGATGCAGCGTGTGGTTGGTCGAGCCGCCCGTTGCCAGCAGCGCGACGATCCCGTTCACGATGGATTTTTCATCGACCACATGGCCGACCGGCGTGTAGTGCCCGCGATCCACCGTCAACTCAAGCACGCGCTTCGCGGCTTCGGCGGTGAGTGCGTCCCTGAGTGGCGTGTGCGGGTGGATAAAGGCCGAACCCGGCAGATGCAGGCCCATGACTTCCATCAGCATCTGGTTGCTGTTGGCCGTGCCATAGAACGTGCATGTGCCGTGGCCGTGATACGCCGCAGCTTCCGCTTCGAGCAACGCGTCGCGATCGCACGCGCCGGTCGCGAATTGCTGGCGGACCTTGGCTTTATCGTCGTTGGTGAGGCCGCTGGTCATTGGACCAGCGGGCACGAAAATGGTCGGCAGATGGCCGAATTGCAGCGCACCGATCAGCAAGCCGGGCACGATCTTGTCGCAGATGCCGAGGCACAACGCGGCATCGAACATATTGTGGGTGAGCGCCACCGCCGTGCTCATGGCGATCACTTCGCGCGAAAACAGCGATAGCTCCATGCCGGCGTTGCCTTGCGTGACGCCGTCGCACATGGCCGGCACGCCGCCGGCGAATTGCGCCACGCCGCCTGCTTCGCGTGCGGCGTGCTTGATGATGTCCGGATAATTCTTGAACGGGGCGTGCGCAGAAAGCATCTCGTTATAAGACGACACAATGCCGATGTTCGGCTCACGAATCGCCTTGATCGAGATTTTCTCCTGCCCCTCCATGCCGGCGAAACCGTGCGCGAGATTGGCGCAGGACAGCGCACCGCGCGCCGGAAAATGGCCTTGGGCGCCATCGATACGCGCCAGATATGCCGCACGCGTCGGCTTGCTGCGCTCGATCACGCGCTGCGTGACCTTGTTGAGATGCGAATGCGGGGAAACCATCGACACTCCTTCGCCTTACCGGGGATTGAACAGTGCGCGCGGGTGTTTTGCTTTTTTGTGACTTTCCCGTGCGATCGCCATGGATTTTAGTAGAAAAACTACATATTTTCCATCTGGAAAACCCTTATTTCTTTGTGTGGCTTTTGCTGAAAGGCTGAAATTCAGTCGCTTGCCCTGCGGTCAGCCGTCTCGATGAGTGATTTCCTTGTAGTTTTTGTACATTTTGGCCGATCAGCTATAGTCCGTGCAATTCCAGCATAGGCGAGATTACCGATGTTGCTGTCCCAAGTCGAAGCAATGCGCGAGCAATTGCGCCCGTCCGAGCGAAAGCTCGCAGATTACGTTCTGGAGGCCCCGCGGGAAGTTCTCGATCTCGCAATGACCGACTTCGCTGTGCGCGCGGGCGTGAGCCAGCCGACGATTGCGCGGTTTTGCCAGGCGCTTGGATTTTCGGGATTCCGTGAGTTCAAGATCCGGCTGGCCCAAAGCATTGCCTCCGATGTCCCCGCCCCCGCTGTCTTCCGCGATGTCCGCGCCGACGAACCTGCCGCCGGTGTCGCGGCGAAAGTGCTGGACCGGACGATCGGGGCGCTGCTGCAGGTGCGCAACAGTTTGTCGTCGGATAGCGTCGCGGCGGCGATCGCATTGCTCGCAGAGGCACGACGTATCGAGTTTTACGGCGCGGGCGGATCGGGAATTGCCGCGCTCGATATCCAGCACAAGTTTTTTCGGCTGGGCGTGCCGAGCGTCGCGTATTCCGATCCGCATACGTACACGACATCGGCGGCGCTATTAGGCGCGGGCGACGTGGTGGTGGTGATATCGAATACGGGCCGCACGCGTGACATTCTCGATGCAGTGAAATCAGCACTGGCGAGCGGTGCAAAGGTGATCGCGATCACGCATGGCAACTCGCCGCTGGCGCGCATGGCAAGCGTTGGGCTTTTTGCCAACGTCGACGAAGACACGGACATATTCTCGCCGATGACCTCGCGTGTATCGCACCTGGCGATCGGGGATATTTTGGCAGTGGGGGTCGCGCTCGCGCGCGGGCCGGAGTTTGCGGAACGGCTCGCTGAGGCTAAGGACGTGCTGGATAAACGACGCGTGGGAAATTGAGGTACGGCGTTCAAACGAAAAAAAGCGGGTCCTTCCGAAGAAGAACCCGCTTGAAGATACTACGGTACAGCAGAACAATTTTCTAAACTGATTTTCCTGCGGCCCGGTCCTTGTCGAACCGGGCCTCAGGGGTCAAGCTCAACTTACCACTGATACGAAGCACCTGCGCCAACCGTCGTACCTGCTGCGCTCCAGCCTGCACCCACGCGAACCTTGATGTTTTGCGTGATACGAGCCGTGCCGCCGATAGCCGTTGCTGCATAGCCCTGGAACGTGCCGCCGCCGATACCGATCGACAACGTCTTGTTCGCGTCGACGTCCGGGATCATGGTCAGCGCAGTGGCTGCCGCAATACCGCTGTACGCCTTGCGAGCAACACCGCCCACCGCCGAATTCATCTGGTTCAGGTTGACTGCATCCGTACCCTGCGTGCCAGCTGCCACGTTGGTGATCTGACGCTCCTTACCTTCCGAACCCATCGAGACCGTGTTGTCCCGATCCGCCACCGAGCCTGCGCCCAGTGCGACAGCGTTGGTTGCCGGAGCCGTAGCACCGTTACCGATAGCAATCGAGTCCTTGCCGCTGGCGTTCGAGTTACCGCCGATCGCAATAACGCCGTCAGCCGTACCGCTTGCACCACCGCCAATCACAACTGCGTGATCGCCGGAAGCCGATGCGTTGTCGCCCATGGCGATTGCGTCGTTACCAGAGGCCGAAGCTGCAGCGGGTGCACCGTCTACGCCGTTCGCACCGTTCGTGCCATTCGTACCGTTGATGCCGATACTCGTGGAACCGGTCGATGCGATGTTCTGAATCGAATCCTGCAGGGAGGCAACCGTGTTGTTCGTATCGAACAACTGCTTGCCCGTTACTGCGTCGGTGCTGTCAGCCGACAACGTTGCATCCTTCAGGTTGGTCAAGGTGGCACCTGCACCGTCCTTGCCCAGCGTGATCACGTCGTGTGCAGACGTGTCGTACGACACTGCATTCGGCGATGCCACGCCGCCGGCATTGGTGATGTTATTCACCGTGGTTTGCAACTGCGTCAGGCTGTTCGTGTTGTTGGTGACTCGGCCATCAAGATTCGATACTGCGTCGCCAACATTGTGAACCGGCTTGCCATCAACAATGAACGAAGGCTGCGTGATCGTGCCGTCGCCGTTCAGCGCAGCGCCGCCGCCGATAGCCGTAGCCAGACCGCTCGCCGCGTTGTAAAGCTGCGAACCGTTGACTGCGTCGACGCTCGACGAGGTCAAGTCGCCGTTGGCTACACCGGTGATCTTGCGAGTATGAGCATTGCTCGACACGTTGATCACGTTACCGCCAGTGTTTGCACCAATGGTGATGTCACCGTCCGTGTTGTCCTTCTGCATGACCAGACCTGCGCCTGTCGTCGTGTTGATCTGCGTCTTCACGTCGTTCAAGCTCGTGTCCAGCGAGGTCAATGCGTCGCCCACAGTGGACTGCGTACCGTTCTGGACATGATACGTCGGACCCGTCACAGCACCCGTCGTTTCATTGACGCTAGCACCACCGCCCAAGCCCGCAACCACCGGCTTCAACTGGCTCAACGCCACTGCCGACGAATCCTTCGTACCGGCGGAGATGTTGATCAGTTCACGCGTCGTGTTGCCCGTGCCTGCGAAGTCCACATGGGTGCCGCCGACCGCGCTGGCAACCATGACATCGCCCGTACCGGTTTGCGTTACCAGGCTCGAACCGCCCGTACCGACCGATGCGATTGCTGCATTCAACTGACCGTAGTTGACTGCATCCGTCGTGGTCGTACCTGCTGCCACGTTGACGATCTTGCGTTGCGTACCCGTAGCGGTACCGCCCACGGAAACAACGTTGTCTTGCGAACCATCGCTGCCGCTACCCAGGACCACGGAGTTTGCGCCCTTCGCGGAGACTTGGTTACCCAAGACGATCGTACCTGCGCCCGTTACCGTGTTCTTGTAACCAATCGCGACGCCGTTCGTACCGCCCAGTCCAACGAAGGAGGCATTACCGATCGCAACGGTGTTGGTTTCGGAAGCCTTCGTCGAATTACCGATTGAAACACCGTAGTCGCCAACTGCTTGCGCATTTACACCAATCGCCGTAGAGCTCAATCCGCCTGCTACAGACAGGTTACCGATCGCTACCGCACCAATGCCACCCGCCGCAACGTTCGTTCCGACCGCGACGGTATTGTCGTTGTTCGCGTGAGCGCCCAAACCGACTGCCACCGCATCCGTACCGTCTGCTTCAGTTTGACCCAGCTTGTCGGTCGTTCCGACGGCAACCAAGTCCGACAACACAGGAGCAGCTTGCGCACCCAGCAACGTTGCCGAAAGCCTTGTGCTCTTGACGAGCTGTTGTACCGGCGCTGTTGCGGCGCTCACCAACTGTTGAACCTGTTCCAGGTTGACGGCGTCCGTTGCGGTCGAACCTGCGGCCACGTTCGTGATGCGACGCTGCAGCGCGATATTACCCACAGAGACGGTGTTCTCTTCGTCAGTTGAAGACCCTTGTCCCAGTGCCACCGAGTTCTTGCCGCCAGCGTTAGCTCTCAAGCCAAGGGCGAGAGAATTGACACCAGACGAGACCGAATCACGACCAAACGCCAGTGAACCGGTTTGCGAAGCGTATGCATTGCCGCCGATAGCCAGCGAGTCGGTACCGAGAGCATTTGCGGCCTTGGCGTCAGTTGAGCCAAATCGCAGGTACTTCAGCGCCGGCGTGATCGTGCTGACGGTCGATGACAACGCGTCGAGCTGCTCCTTGTTGACCGCATCATACGGGTCCACGCCATCGGCAACGTTCTTGATCGAAACCGGCGTTCCGGATTTACCCATCGTGACCGACTTTTCACTCAGGTCGTCATACGCAACGAAAGCGTTGGTTGCTTTGCCGTTGTGCCCGCAGCCACGTTGGTGACGCGGCGCTGTTGCGCAATGTTGCCGACCGACACCACGTTGTCGTCGTCGGCGGAAGCCCCTTCTCCCAACGCCACCGAGTTCTTACCGTCTGCGCTCGAGCGCAGGCCGATCGCGACTGAGTTGGTAACTGCGCATACAGCTGGGCCCGCGTTGCAAGGGCGATCGCATCGCGGTGGGCATCGCGGACACGAAATTCCGAATCGAGCTGCAACTGATCGCGCTTGTCGCTGCTCGATGCCGCACGCGAAAGCGCCGCACGCTCCGCCGCGCGCTGGCTGCCGCCCTGGAACGGCGTCCAGGTGAGCTGGAGCATGGTGGTCCACGGCTGCACGTTATTAAAGGAATCGTGCGCGGTCGTCTTGTTGATCACCCAGTTCAACTGCGGCAGCGAAGCTGCCCGTACCGATTTCGCCGTCAGGCTTGCAGCAGCGGCTTCGGCCGTGGCCTGCTCGATGGCAGGATTTTGTGCGACGGCAGCAACGGCGCTGTCGAGTGGATCAAGACGCAACTGCCAGCGCGTGCCATGCGGCATTGCCGTTTCCTGATCGCCAACGAGCTTGCGGGCGTTGAGTTCGAGCGAGCGAACCTGCGCGGCGACTGCATCCTGCGACGTCTGCGCCTGCAGCAGGCGCGCTCTTGCCTGGCTCAACTCGCTCAGGCGGCCTGGATCGACCTTGGTAATTTCGACCAGCATGTCGACCAACGCCGACATCCGTTTCACATAGCTGTCACCGGCGGCGTAGACCGCACGGTATTTTGCGAGATCCACGAGCGTCGACGAAACGTCATATGCATTCTGCTGCTCGATTGTTTTCAGATAGAACTCTGCCGCTTCCGCGGTCTTCGAGCGACTTGCAATATTCTTGCTCGTCTTCCCCCAGTCATACACCATGGTCGTGACGCTGACATTGGCCGAGGCACGGTTGCTGTCATCGAATGTCGTATGGGATCCTGTCAGTGCCGGCGAATTGCCCCCGACCTGAACCTGCGGCCAACGCTGGCCCTTGACCTGGTCGACATCGTATTTCGCGGCTTCCCAGTCATTGCGTGCCTGGCGGATCGCCGCGTTGCGCTCTGCGGCGGTATCCACGGCCCCACGCAATGCGCTGCGCACCGCCTGCTCGGGAACCACGGAACGATCGACCTGCGCTTTCGCACCTTCCTTGTCGTCGAGCCAGTCCGCATAGCCGCGGTCAGCATTGCGCGTCTTGCGCTGACCCTTCACCTCGGCGGGCGTGTCCGCATCCAATCCCGCAGGCGCAGGCCCCGGCTTGATGTCTTCGACGCGCATGGGCGGCAACGCGGACGGCGCGGCCAACATGGTTTTGGAGGGTGCCACGATGACTGGTTCCTGCGCCGTCGCGGCGGATCGCGCCATCTCGGCGCGCGTCGCCTGCAGGTCAGCCTGCATGTCATGCGCGGGGTTCTCTGCAAGCGAAGGACGGATCGGCGAGGCCGATACACCCACTACAACCTGTTGCCGCGCAATCTGGACCGGCCGTTGCGCCACTGGCGCGCTTACTGCCGCCTGCACCGGAACGGTAGGCGCAAAACCCATGTCGGCGAAACCGTGCGGACGCGGTGCCGCGTTGACAGGTGCCGCCGGCGCAATGATCCGCGTAACAGCTGGCTGCACCGGCTGGGCGGTATGCGCCACCGGCGCCAACTCGTTGCCACCGTTCGGCGATGCGCTGATGGTGCGCAATGGCGACGCCACTATGCCCCTGGGCACCGTTGCAGCACCATTCGACAACTGCGCGTTCTGCGGAAGCCACGCCATGTCGTCAAGCGCTGACTTCGCTTTGGCGACCGACGGCAGTGTTGCCATTGCAACCACTCCGGAACCGACCAGCACGCCAAATGACGAAACCAGCGGCCGGCGGCGATAGACATCTTTGATAAGTTTCTCTTCGCCGCGGTCAGGCCGGGCGATGCGTGTTGAATTTGACATGATGCTTATCTCTCGCGGAACGCTTCACGCGATTTGAAAATCGGTTTCAGCAGGTACGAAAGGACTGTCTTTTCGCCCGTGCGAATCTCGACGTTGCCGGTCATGCCTGGAATGATCGGGAGGTGCTTGCCTGCCGCCGTGAGTTCGCTTTTATCGGTCAGGACCTGGACGCGGTAATAGATTGCATCGGCCTTTCCGGGCGCAGCTTTTTCATCGACGAGCGTGTCCGGACTGATGTTGATCACATGCCCTTTCAAGCCCCCATAGATTCCGAAGTCATAGGCCGAAACCTTCACCATGGCCGGCAGTCCCGGCTTGAGGAAAGCAACATCCGAAGGCTTCACGTGTGCTTCGACGATCAACTGGTCCGCGAACGGCACGATGCTCATGATCTGCTGACCAGGCTGGATCACGCCGCCGAGCGTCGTCACCTTGATGTCCTTGATGGTGCCTTTGACCGGCGCCACGAGCGTCGTACGCTTCAGCACGTCGGCGCGTCCAACGAGGTTCTCCTTGGTCTGCGAGAGTTCCAGCTCGAGCCGCGACAATTCGTCGTTGGCATCGGCCTGATACTTGTTGCGGCGCTCAACGATCTGCGATTGCAGGTCGTTTGCACTGCGTTTCATGCGCAATACTTCGGTTTCCGAAATAAGACCGCGTCTGGACAGCGGCTCGGTCATGTTCAATTCGTTCATGGCGAGCGTGTAGCTGCGCTGAAGCGACGACACGCTATCTTCCAGCGCCCGGCGACGGGCCTGATAGGCCATTGTTTCGCTTTGCACGACCGTCTGGTCTGCGGCGACATCGGCAGGAAAAACGAGGGCCGTATGGAACGCTTCGGCTTTGAGGCGCGCCACTTTGCCTTGCAGGCCGATCAGCTTCGACAAGCCTTCTGCGTAGCTCGAGTCGGCACGCTTCGGATCGATATTGAGCAACAGTTGGCCTTTCTCGACCACATCGCCTTCCTTCACGCGCATGTCCGAAAGAATGCCCCCCTCCAGGCTTTGGATGATCTGCTCCCGGCTCACAGGAATGACCTTTCCCTGAGCCTGCGTGACTTCTTCAACACGGGCGAATTTCGCCCAGACCAGACCGCACACCATGATGGCGGCGACCAGATAAAGCACGATCATCGTGCCGGGAATGGATTGCGCCAGCAGCGATTCGCGCAGATCGTTCATGTACGCGGCGTGTGCCGGGTGAATGCGCGGTGCGGCGTTCTTGCGGCGGCCAGCCGGTGTCAGGCCGCGAATCCAGCGGCCAATCTTGGTAAGTGTTTTCATGCTGTTTCCTTCGTGGCGCTCGCGGCTTCATGCCCGGAAGTCGCGTGTGTGACGGCCGGCGTGCGCAACGCGGCCAATACATCTTCTTTCGGACCATCGGTGACGACCCTGCCGCCATCGACCACGATGATCCGGTCGACCAGTTGCAGCAAAGACGGACGATGCGTGACCACGACGAAAGTGGTGTCCTGCGTGGTGCTCGCCAGATCGCGGATGAACGCGGCTTCGGTCTGGGTGTCCATGGCGCTGGTGGGTTCGTCCATCAGCAGCAATTTCGGGCGCATGATCAGCGTGCGGGCCAGTGCGACCAGTTGGCGTTGGCCGCCGGACAGACCATCGCCGTTCTCGCCGATCTGCATGTTCCAGCCACTTGGATTGCTGGCAGCCATGGCGTCCAGCCCGGTGAGCTTCGCGACTCGCAGCAGTTCATGAATGGATGCATCGGGGCGGCCGATCATCACGTTCTGACGTAACGACCCGTAGAACAGGCGGCTGTCCTGTGCGACATAACCTACCGAAGCGCGGAAGTCGGAGGGATCGATTTGCGATACATCGATGCCGTCGCTGAATAGCTGCCCGCTTGTCGGACGGTAAAGATTCGCCATGACCCGCAGCAGCGACGACTTGCCGCTTCCCACGCGCCCCAAAATCCCTACGCGCTCGCCGGCTTCGATCTTGATATTGATGTTCTTCAGGAATTCGGGCGGCTTCATGCCGTTCGGCGATGGATAGTGAAAACCCACGCCCTTCAGTTCGATCGCGCCTGTCACCACCGGACCGTCGAGGTAATCCACTTCCGGATCGCGTTCGACCGGCTTCTTCATCAGAGCGCTAAGCGAATCCATCGCAGCCTTGGCTTGCTGGAAGCGCACGGCGAGACCCGTTACCTGGGCAAGCGGCGCCAATGCGCGGCTCGCGAGGATCACTGAACCGATCAACGCGCCCTGGGTCAGCTTGCCGTCCGAGATCAGGTACACACCGGCGACCACGATCATCACGGTTTCGAACTGGGTAATCCAGGTGACGAAGTTGGTGGCCAGCGTGGAGAGGCGCTTCGACTTCATCGAGGTATCGGAGGCCTTGGCCGAGAACAGCTCCCAGCGCTCCTGCATATAACGCTCGCCACCCGTGGCCTTGAGCGTTTCGATGCCTTCCACCGTTTCGATCAACACGCCCTGCTTCAACGACGATTCACGCAGGTTTTCCTTCATCGTCTTCTTGAGCGGCCACTGAATGAACAGGCTCACGCCGATAATCACCGGAATCAGCGCCAGCGGGATGAACCCAAGCGGCCCGGCGATCATGAAAATCACCGCAATGTAAAGCAACGTAAACGGAAGATCGGAGATGGTTGCAAGCGTTGCGGAAGCAACGAAGTCGCGCACGGACTCGAACTCACGCAACTGGTTGGCGAACGATCCCGATGACGTCGGCTTGTGCTCCATGCGGATGGCCAGCGCCTGCTTGAACAGCATGGCGCCCATGATCAGGTCGGCCTTCTTGCCCGCGACATCGAGCACATGTGCCCGTACGTTGCGCGAAATGAATTCGAACAGCATGGCAATCGCCACGCCGATTGCGAGCGACCACAATGTGACGAACGCCTGGTTCGGCACAACACGGTCATAGACGTTCATGGTGAAGAAGGTGCCGGCAAGCGCCAGCACGTTGATCAGCAGCGCGCCGAGGGCGGCGCTCCAGTAATAACGGCGATAGCGCCACAAGGTGCTCAGCAGCCAGTGGCCGCTTTCCTTGGCTTCCGGGCGTCCGGCCCGCATGTCATTGCGCCCGACCGGTTTCACGAGCATGGCAAAGCCGGTGTAATTCGCCTTGAGCTGACTCACGCCGATTGCCACGACCTTCGAGCCCGCTTCCGGCAGGACGACGAGATAAGCCGCTTCCATTTCGTCTTCGGCTGGCTGCTGGCCCTCTTTGATTTGCGCTGCCGGCTTGATAAGCTTGACGTCGGTCGGCGAGCGGCCGATCAGCACACAACCACCATGGTCTTTTCTGAACAGGACGACGGGCAGCAACATGGGCGAGACTTCGTGTGGCTGGCGTTCGATCACGCCCACCGAAAAGCCCGATTGCTCCATGGCGAGTTGCGCCTGCTTCGGCGAAATAAAACGTCCCGCGGGCAAGCCCGACAGCATGGCCGCCTCGCTGGTCGGCTTGCCGTGATAGGCCGCCATCCATACGAGACTTCGCAGCAGGGTATCGTCGACCTTCTTCGATAACGCCAAGGCGTTGTCATCGTCCGGCTGAATGGGCGTTACTGCGCCCGGTACTTCATTTTTCATGGCTTTTGACTTTTGAGCGCCGGCGTGGATGATGCCCGTTGACCGGCCGAGGTGGATACGTCGCTAAATTGACGTGAAACGATTCGTCGCGGATTGCATTTATTTCAGCGCGTGCATTATCTGTACGGGCATGGACGCGGAAAATCGGAAGCGTCTTAAATACAAGACCGGAAAGGAATCCGTAATTGCTACTGGGCGCACTGATCTAATGCGATGGGTTGATTTTCGTTGTCGATGACTCGGAAAACCATGAGAAACGTCCTAATTAAACAGATGCCGGATAGGCGATTCCAAGAAGAACTTTTTGCAGCAGAATTAACGACTTATGCCGTAGGGAGACGTGAAGTGGAGGTTGCAACGTAAAAATCGCAGGTGAAAACGCCCGCGCCAGATCAGCCGTCGTTTCGCGTATTGAAAGTGCGGCTATCGATTCGTGCCCCTGGTTCCAACGCTGCGCCGGACAGAACGAAAGTCGAGATAAATTTGATCCGAGCGTTATTCAAATCGTGTTCGTATGTCTCGAGCGCACGCTGAAATATCAGCACGGCTGATTTAAGCTGCAACCTGCGCCTTGATCGGGAAAGCCCTTCGATGTCCATACCCTCTGTTTTGCTCGAAATCTGCGCCGGTTCCGTTACTTCATGCCTGGCGGCCCAAGCCGGCGGCGCGAGCCGTGTCGAGTTCTGCGACAACTTGCTGGAAGGCGGGACCACGCCCTCTTACGGCGCGATCCTGAGCGCGCGGGACAAGCTGCAGATTGCGTTGAACGTGATCATCCGCCCGCGCGGCGGCGACTTTCTGTATTCGGGCATCGAATTCGAGGTGATGGAGCGGGACATTCGCGCATGCAAGGAGCTCGGCGTGGATGGCGTGGTGCTCGGGCTGCTCACTGCCGACGGTGACATCGACGTGTCTCGTACGCGGCAACTGGTCGAACTGGCAGCCCCCATGACGGTGACGTTTCATCGCGCGTTCGACGTCGCGCGTGATCCGTTCAAAGCTTTGGAGGACATCGTCAATGCTGGATGCAGCCACCTCCTCACCTCCGGGCAGGAAGCCACCGCACCGCAAGGCGCCGCGCTGATCAACAAACTTCGCGAGGCAGCCGGGGAGCGGATGGTCGTCATGCCCGGCGCCGGGGTGCGATTGAACAACATCGCGCAACTGGTCGCTGAAACCGGGTGCATCGAATATCACACCTCTGCCCGCGCGCCTGTGGCAAGCGGCATGCGGTATCGCAATGAGCGGGTAAAGATGGGGGGGCCGGGGCAGGATGAATATGCCATCGTGGAGACGTCGGCTGAACTGGTGAAGCAGATCATTGCAAAGGCGAATGACGGCTGAAATGCAGAACGCCGGCACTTGCGTCCGGCGTTTCTTCTAGTGCAACAAGCTTGAATTCAGAACGGCTTGAGAACAACCAGCAGTGTCGCGCCAAGCAAACCGAGCACAGGCAGTTCGTTGAACATCCTGTACCACTTGTCCGAGCGTTTGTTCTCGCCACGTGCGAACGTGCGCAGCAGGACGCCGCAGTAAGCGTGGTAAATAATGATCAGTACGACTATGGTCAGTTTTGCATGCATCCATCCCTGACCCTGGCCAATACCCACCACCAGCAAGAGCCATAACCCGCAAGCCAAAGCCGGCACTGCGATGAACGTCATGAAGCGAAACAGCTTGCGCGCCATGATCAGCAAGCGGGCGATGGCCGCCGGTTCCGTTTCCATTGCAAGGTTGACGAAGATGCGCGGAAGATAAAACAGGCCGGCAAACCACGAGGCCACCAGTACTATGTGAAACGCTTTGATCCAGAGCATCTGAGACATTTTCTCGCTTGGTAGGCGGGGTTATTGGCGAACTTCGCCGTGGCCTAGAACCACATATTTCATCGATGTCAAACCGTCCAGCCCGACCGGCCCGCGTGCGTGCAGCTTGTCGTTCGATATACCGATTTCCGCGCCCAGGCCGAACTCGAAACCATCGGCGAAACGCGTGGAGGCGTTGACCATCACGCTTGCCGAATCCACTTCGCGCAAGAAAGACATGGCGCGGTCGTGGTCTTCGGTGATGATTGCATCCGTGTGATGCGAGCTGTAAGTGTTGATGTGATCGATAGCGTCATCCACGCCGTCGACCAGTTTGACGGACAAGATCGGCGCAAGGTATTCCGTATTCCAGTCGGCTTCCGTTGCGGTAACGAGCGGGCCGTCGTAGCGCGCATTGTCGAGTACGGCACGGCTCGCCGCGTCCACGCGCAATTCCACGTCCTTCGCCCTGAATGCGTTGGCCAACATTGGCAGCGCGTCCGCTGCAATCGCGCGTGCGATCAGCAGCGTTTCCATGGTGTTGCAGGTACCGTACCGATGGGTCTTCGCGTTCACGCAAACATTCAGCGCCTTGACGAGATCGGCGCGGTCATCCACGTACACGTGGCAGATACCGTCGAGATGCTTGATCATCGGCACGCGCGCCTCTTCCATCAAGCGCGCGATCAGGCTCTTGCCGCCGCGCGGCACGATGACGTCCACATAATCGGTCATGGTGATCAGCTTGCCTACCGCGGCGCGGTCCGCGGTCGCTACGACCTGCACCGCCTCTTGCGGCAAGCCGGCCGCCTCCAGTCCTTCGCTGATCAGTTTCGCCAGCGCGGCATTGCATTCGAGCGCCTCGGAACCGCCGCGCAAAATTGCCGCGTTGCCGGACTTCAAGCACAGCGCGGCGGCATCGATAGTCACGTTCGGCCGCGACTCATAAATGATCCCGATCACGCCGAGCGGCACGCGCATCTGTCCGACCTGAATCCCGGTCGGCCGGAATTTCAAACCACTGATTTCACCGATAGGATCAGCCAGCGCGGCGACTTGCCGCAAGCCTTCGATCATCGTGTTCAGTGCTTTCTCCGAAAGCGTCAACCGGTCGATGAACGCAGCGTCGTGGCCTTTATCCCGGGCGCGGGAAAGATCTCGCGCATTGGCGTCTTTCAGCGCGGCGCGCTCGCGTTCGATGGCATCCGCAATCGCCGCGAGCGCGGCGTTCTTGGCGCCCGTCGAGGCCCGCGCCATGGCGCGTGAAGCCCGGCGCGCGCGGCGGCCGAGGTCGGTCATGTATTCGTCGATGTTGGTCATCGTCATTCTCTTGGAACGCTGGAGCACCGAAAAGCGCAAAGATAAGCCTGATTCTA
>NZ_CAXTGZ010000111.1:0-14535 GCF_964243625.1 uncultured Caballeronia sp. | reverse complement strand
CGCGAGCCCCCGCCGGTACTCCACGCTCTGCGCAAACGAGCTCTGCGAGTCGTAGCTGTTCAGTATCGATCTGCCGAGCAGGATGGTCAGCTCGTTGCCGGTGACGCGGGAGGTTCTCGGTGTCGGCGTCTGCCGCGGACCGGGTTCGCCGTTTGCATCGAGCTGATAACCCACGCCGAAGAGCAGCGCGGTCGTATCGGGCCCGCCGAACGCCTGCACGTGATTCACTTGCATCTGCGCGATCCACCTGCGCTCGAAGTAATAAGCCGCCCGCGCGCTCCACACCACGCCCCAGCCATGCGTATTCGAATAAGTGCCGCCTGCGCCCGCGGCGGTGGTATCGAAGTACCTGTAAGGTCCCGCTCCCGCCGATAACTCCACCCGGTCGCGCCACAGCGGCAGGCGGCCCCAGAGTTGAACGGTCTGTCCATCGCGATGATGGTCGGGAATGTGTCCTTCGTTGATCCACGAGAAACTCCATGCCGCATGGCGCCCGAGTCCTTCGCGATAACTCCCTTCCCACGAGTAGGAATTCTCGCCTCGGCTGATCAGCGGGCCGGCAACAATATTCAGTTCCTGGGCATGAGTTGAAACCGAAAACGTCAGCGCCGCAGATAATGCGCCGGTCAATATCGACGTGCAAAACGATCCACCGAGTCTGTTTCGGTTAGCGAGCCTGGACGCGGACACTATTCACTTATCGGGTTGTGTTTTGTTAAGGGACTGTTCGCTATCGGGCAAAAAGATGCTGCGAACGAAAGGTTGGCAACCGCTTGTCTTCTGCAGTCAAGCCAAGGCTAACGCAAAGAAAGGCCGCCGTGGTGAGCTCGCTTTTTGCGGGTAACGTACCCTTTCGGGCGCACGGAAAATGAAATATCGTCGGCTCGCCACCCAGCAAACAATACGCATTGCCGTTACTATTTCAGCAATGAATACTCCCTTCCCAAGCGCATCTTCCGCGCTCTCCAATCCGCTTCTGGAGTTTGTCGAACGGTATCCGCAACTGTTTGTTCTGACCGGTGCCGGTATTAGTACGGAATCCGGAATACCTTGCTATCGCGACGAGGAAGGTCAGCGCACGGGTCGCGCGCCCATCCTGCTGAAGGATTTTCTCGGCTCCGAGTTCGCGCGCAAGCGCTACTGGGCGCGCAGCATGATCGGCTGGCCGATGCTCGCGGGCGCCGCGCCCAATGCGGCGCATCTGGCGGTAGCGCGGCTGGAACGGCTGGGTGTTTTCGAACGGCTCGTCACGCAAAATGTCGACGGACTTCATACGAGCGCGGGCAACACGCACGTGATCGAACTGCATGGCAACATTGGCCGGGTGCGCTGCATGACATGCGGTGACGAGACGCCGCGTGCGGCGCTACAGCAGCGGCTCATTGCGGATAACCCGGGCTTCGTTGGATTGGCAGCATTGCCGGTGGCGGACGGCGATGCGCAACTGGAAGGCTACGATTTCAACGCGGTCCAGGTGCCGCCTTGCACGCGCTGCGGCGGGATGTTGAAGCCTGACGTCGTGTTTTTCGGCGAGGGCGTGCCGCGCACGCGCGTGGATGCGGCTGCGGCCGCGCTCGATCAGGCCGATGCCATGCTCGTGCTCGGCTCGTCGCTGATGGTGTATTCGGGTTTTCGGTTTTGCGAATGGGCGGCGCGTGCCGGCAAGCCCATCGCGGCGGTCAATCTGGGGCACACCCGGGCGGATGCGCTCCTGCAGTTCAAGGTCGAAGCCCAATGTGGGCCGGTGCTGTCCGGCCTGGCCGATGCGCTCGAAGGCAACCGGTAATCAGTTGCCCTGTTCCTGCTCGCGCCGAATGCGCGCTTCTTCTTCAAGCCGGATGTCCTCGATCTCCTGCATCACGGCTTCGAGATCGACCGGGGTTGTATCGGCTTCGACGTGGCCTGTGAGCTTCGTATCCACGGTGAGCAGTCCCGCTTCGTAGAGCGTCCACATTTCCTTGCCGTAGTTCGACTTGAGCAATTCCGGCGCGAACTGGCCGAAGTAGGTCGCGAGATTGTCCACGTCACGCTGCAGCATGGCGGACGCTTCGTTGTTCCCGGCGGCGTCGACGGCCTGCGGCAAGTCGATGATCACCGGACCGTCCGATGCAAGCAGGATGTTGTACTCGGACAAGTCGCCGTGAATCATGCCCGCACACAGCATGCGCACCACTTCACGCAGCAGCGCGGCGTGCAATTCGAGCGCGCGGTCGTGACTCATGTCCACGTCGTTCAGTCGCGGCGCGACGTCGCCTTGCGCGTCCACCACGAGTTCCATCAGCAACACGCCGTCGGTGCATATGTACGGCTGCGGTACACGAACGCCGGCATTCGCCAGCCGGAACAGCGCATCGACTTCGGCGTTCTGCCACGCCTCTTCCTGCATTTGCCGGCCGTAGCGCGTGCCTTTTTCCATCGCACGCGCTTGCCGGCTGTTCTTCACCGTGCGTCCCTCGCGATACGACGCCGCCTGACGGAAGCTGCGCTGCTTCGCGTCCTTATAGACCTTCGCGCAACGGGTGGAATCGCCGCTTCGTACCACATATACGGTCGCTTCCTTGCCGCTCATCAACTGGCCGATGACCTCGTCGATCAGCCCTTCTTCCAGCAATGGCAGCAGTCTTTTTGGTGTTTTCATGAGGCCGCCGCACAGGAAAGGACTTCGCGGGAATCGCGAAGAGGGCGGAAGGCAGGGAGGCAGGAAATTGGAATCATGGCGGATTATAAAGGCAACGCGGACAAGCACGGGCAGAACGGGCGGCGTCCGGCAAGGGCTCCGGTTTGCGGAAAACGCGTTTCGACTCGGTGAGGCTGGAGCGAATCTTCGGACATGCGTTGAAAAGAGCCTGATCGGTTCAATGGCAGACATCGAGGCTATCAGTAAAACCAACGCTCAAGTTCTGAATAAGCCGTCCGTTAATCAGGATTGGCAGTATGCAAAGTTTCGGACGAGATTTTTACGAGGACTTTGAGCCATGGGTTTATATCCGGGCGGTGGACGCGTAGACGTAGCGAATTGAAAGCGCTTGTTTGTAGTGCGGAGCCAGCGGGCCAACGCACGGCACTGTAACAGCGGAAACGGTTCACTTCTGAAACACCCTGTTATTATCATATAGTATGAATATTCAGCGTATTGATATTGGAGAGGTTGACCATTTCGCTTAAGTCGCGTGGCATTTGGTTTAAATAATCTGATGATTATGTAATTACCGATTTTTATACCGCGTTACAAATTGTTACGTCGATATTACTAGTTTAAAACGTTTCGTCTATGTAACATCATTTCGGCTTTCAGCGTGCGTGGCGGTTGCAATTAAGTGATTCCGTTTTGCGATACGCCATCGCTGCGAGCCTTTCCTCCGAATTCAATCCTTCGCCGAGTTCCCTTGTTGGGCGCTTGGGGGCACTGCTGTGCCCGATCCCGGCTTCACCGCTACGACCAGGCGATCATCGAATGAAAACGAACGCGCTACTCAGCTATTCAATTTATTCAGTTCTGCTGTCGTTGGCCGCATGCGGCGGCGGAGGAGGCGGCGGTTCCAGCAACGCCGCCAGCGGTGGCGGCGCGGCTGCCGCTGCAAGCGGGAACGGTTCAGTCACCGCTTCCGGCACGTCCGCACCGGCTTCGGGTAACCCGGCAAGCGGCACTGCAGGGACAACCGGCAACGCGGGTGTAGTCGCCGGCGCGACCCCCGCAGTGGTCTCGCCATCGGTGGTGTCCAACGCGGCCTTGGTAATGACGTGCGCGGCGCCGGTCACGAGCGCGGCGTCATCGGGCGGCGGATTGATCGCAGTCGACACCCCCAGCGCCGATGGCACACGCATGTTCGCATCCGGCTCGACCTTCCAGCTCGCGATCGCGGCAAACCCTCCGGGTGCTGACACGCTTGCATGGACCGTCAACGATGCGCTCGGCAAGACCGTGGCGAGCGGCAACTTCGCGGCGCCATCGGGCGGCAGTACGACGACGCTCAATTGCACGTCGACAGTGGCGGGTTACTTCGCGGTATCGGCGACGCTTGCAAAAGCGGGTGGCGGCGTCCCGACGGCAGGCACGCGCCCGACCGGTTTCGCAACCTTCGGTGTTCTGCCCGATGTCACTCCGAGCCTGCCGGCGCCCACCTATGCGCATCAGGAGCAGCACCGGTTCGGCATGCAGGGTTTCAACGGCTGGACAGCGATGCTGGGCGCGCTCGGAATCAGCTCGACAATCGATGACCGCCAGTTGTCCAGCACGGAGCCGAATGGCCCCAACAGCTTCGCCGCGGCGGCCACGACGACCGATACCGGTTATTCAAGCGGCCAGATCATGCGGCTCGTGCGCCTGGACGGCATCCCGGCATGGGCCAGCCCGACCGGCGCGTTCAACGACAGCGCGTACTTGCCGAAGGATCAGGCAGGGTATCAGTCTTATCTGAACCAGGTTGGTTCGGAAACCGAAGCAATGCGCAGAAAGTACTTCCCGGCGATGACCAGCAACTACTATCAGGTCACGTGGGAGCCGGACCAGACGTGGCTGGGGTCGAGCGCGGATTTCGTAACGCTTTACAAGCTTGCATACACGGGACTTCATGCGACCGACCCCAACGCGGTCGTGATGGGACCGACAGGCGCGTTTCCATCGCTGACCACGAATCGGCTCAAAGCCATGGCGCCGCTTGGTCTTGCGCAGTATCTGGACGGCATCGCGACCCACGGGTATTACGATGCCGGCACATCGCCGTCGCATCCGCCGGAGCGTCTTGCCACCGATCCCGATCCGGCCAATGCCGCCAATGCGCTGATGAACGAGATGCGTAACTTGCGTCAGGAGATGCAGGCGGATTATCGGCCGGGCATGAAGCTGTTTGCCACTGAAACGGGTATCAGCTACGACCTCGGGACGTCGTACGGACCTGACTATCCGACATCGAACGTGCTGTTTGCGCAGGGCGCGATTGTCGCGCGCACCCACATCATCCTGCTGGGTGAAGGCGCGGATCAGACCTATGTGTTCTACGGTGCGGACTATCCGGGGGAGACCGGTTACGGCACGTTCTTCGATTTATCGAACGCACAGGGATCGTTTGGCGCTAGCAACGTCAGTCCAAAGCCCGCGGCGCTGGCGGTCGCGGCGATGACACGCGTGCTCGACGGGACGATCACGCTCGGTCCCGTGAGCGGTACGCCTTCGGGCGTCTACGCCTATGCGTTCGAGCAGCGCGGGACGGGCAATGCGGTGACGGCCTTGTGGACCCACAACAATGCGGTCTGGAGTGCAAGCGGCGGCTTTAGCCAAACCTATAGCGTGGGCTATACGCTCGCGGTCGATGCCCCGGGCACGAGCGGTACGGTTCAGGTGCTGGACTGGATGGGCAATGCTTCGAGCGTTGCCTATGGCAACGGTGTGGTGTCATTGAATTTGACCGAAGCACCGTTGTACGTGGTGGCGAAGAACGCCGGCGTGGCCAAGGCGAACGCGACGTTGCCCGTGGGTTACACCGGCGCGTGACGGAGCAGGCGTAACGCGTGTGGTGAATCGCCATATGCGCAAGGCGTCGGAGATCGGGCGACCGCGGGCGTAATGCCTCAAAGCGGGTTAGCGTCTATCGCTGTGCTCGCCTATGTCCGTCTGTTGCTTAAATCCCAGATTACCCGACGGTCACGCCGGGCGCCCATTTTCAGATGAGCGCGCGGAAAAGTGCGTTAGCGTGAGGTGTCTCAACAACGAGATTCGACTGAGTTAAAAGCGCGGCATCGCAAGCAAGTGACGCACTCGCCAAAACAATCCCGGAAGCGCCACACCAAAAACTCCTTGCAGCGCCCCCGGCGACACCCTTAACTCCCCAGCGCAGGATCCGTCATGCTGCTCTTGCCGGTCTCCACATGCCCGGCAAATCGCCGCACGAACGAGCTGTCCGTATCGATGGTAATCGTCACGTCATACCACCCGAACGCTTCACGCAGATCCAGATAAACCGTCTCCGTCCCGCCGCCGCGAATCGGCTGCTTGATCGTGGCGCCGGTTTCATAAGCGCTGGTGATCGTAAAGTTGCATTTCCCGGTTCCGAGATTCTTCAGGCGCAGTTGAAGGTTGCCATTCGCGACATCGTAGCCTTCGACCACTTCGGCGATCGCCTGATTGTCACTCCACCAATGCTGCTCCACAGCCTTGCCGGCAAAGCGCCGCAAGAAACCATTGGGACCGTGGATCACGTAGTCGTATGCGTTGGAAGCCGCCAGCGGCAAATCATCACGCAGACGCTTTCCGGCTTCGACCGTATAGCAGCTTGGCGCTGTCGTGCTGTTCGCGGTGAAAACCAAAAACGTCGCGCCCACGCTGCCCGTGTTGATGAAATCGAACGTGACGCCGTTGGTGGTGCCTGCATGCGCGTGAACGAACAACTCATAAGGCAGCGCACGCGCCTGACGTACACCGGCTTCCTGTTTCGGTACGGCCTGGATGGCGGGCGGCACCGGAACATAGTCGGGATGACGAATTTTCTGAACCGGGGCGTAACCGCTTGTATCGGGCAACGTCGGCAGGGTTGCGTTCGGGTTCTTGAAGTTGAACGCGGATGTCAGGTCACCGCAGATCGCCCGGCGCCATGGCGTGATGTTCGATTCGATGACATTCGGACGCGAACCAAAACGCTTCTCGATGAATTGAATCACGGACGTATGATCGAAGACCTCCGAGCACACGAAACCGCCTTTTGACCACGGCGAAACGACCAGCATCGGCACCCGCGTCCCCAGGCCGTATGCACCGCTCTGGTAGGTCGAGCTGCCCGGGAAGATCTCGTTGACGATACTGACCGTGGACTTGCCGTCGGACGCGGACGCGGGCGGAAACGGCGGCACGACGTGATCGAAGAAACCATCGTTCTCGTCATAGTTGATCAGCAAGACCGTCTTGCTCCAGACCGCCGGATTCGACGTGAGAATCTGCAGCACCTGGTCGACGTACCACGCGCCATAGTTCGCCGGCCAGTTCGGATGTTCCGAGAACGCTTCGGGCGCAACGATCCACGAAACCTGCGGCAACGCGTTGTTCTGGACATCGCGCTTGAGGATATCGAAGTATCCGTCGCCTGCTTGGGCGTTCGTGCCCGTACGCGCCTTCTGATACAGCGCGCTACCCGGCTGCGCGTTGCGATACTGGTTCAGGTAAAGCAGTGCGTTGTCGCCATAGTTGCCAATGTACGGGTCGTTGGTCCAGCCCCACGAACCGTTGGCGTCGAGTCCCGTGCCCGCGTCCTGATAGATCTTCCACGAGATGTTTGCCTTCTCCAGCACCTCCGGATACGACCCCCAGCTATAGCCGACTTCCGCATTGTCGATGACCGGTCCGCCGCCGTTGCCGTCGTTGCCGACCCAGCCGGTCCACATGTAATAGCGATTCGGATCGGTCGATGAATTGATCGAGCAGTGGTATGCATCGCAGATCGTGAAGGCATCGGCGAGCTGGTAGTGAAATGGAATGTCCTCGCGCGTCAGATACGCCATGGTCGTCGTGCCCTTGTAGGGCACCCATTGGTCGTAGCGGCCGTCGTTGTAGGCGCCTTTGCCCGACTTCCAGTCATGCGGCAAGTCCTGGATGAACTGGTTGCCGAGATCCGGCGCGCTGGGACGGAAGGGCAGCACTTCGCCAAGGCCTGCAGCCAGCGGCTGATTGAACACCGGCTTGCCGTTGGGCAGCGTGACGGCGCGTGTATCGCCGAACCCGCGTACGCCTTGCAGCGTGCCGAAGTAATGATCGAATGAACGATTTTCCTGCATCAGCACGACGATGTGCTCGACGTCCTGGATGCTCCCGTGCACATTGTTGGCGGGGATGGCGAGTGCGTTGCGAATGCCTGCGGGCACGACGCCCATTGCAGTGGCGGAACCGGCGGCCTGAACAGCGGCCCTGAGGAAGTCACGTCGGCTTTTTAAGGTCATGGGTTTTTATCAGTCGGGGTGGGGGAGAGAGAGTGGAGATTGCAGGTCGTACATCGAAATCACTCCGCCTCGTGAATCACGGGAGGCAGCAGGGGGTCGGACGCAGGCGAGGCGGGTGATTCTTTCGGCGGGCCAAGGCTCGACACAGCCGTGGAAGGCTGCGTCTGCTGCAATGCCCAGTTCTGGATGTCCGATGAACTCGCCGGGAGCGGCGCGGCAGTATCGGTTTGCGGTAAGGAGGATGGGGCGGCCGACGATGGCGCGTCGTGATCGCCACAGGCGGCGAGCATCGGGCAACCAAGCATCGCGCACAGCATCCAGGCGACGGTGACGGATCTCTTGAACACAAGCGTCCTCTGGACGGAAGGCAAACGTTGTCATGCGCGAACGCTTTGCGAGGGCATTGCACGGCATGACACCAAATGAACTAGCGAGAGGATAGAAATTACACGTGTAGGAATTATTAAATAAAGGAAATAATCGATTGCTGTAACGACAACGTAATGTAGTCGTCGGCTTAAGGAAGGGTTAGGGCGTCGTCATGCTGCACGTCCCGGGAACAGCGATTGCGCAAGCCTTCTGCATTAATTGACTAGTTAGTCCCGAGAAATCTACCGGAACGCCCCACATGTCCACGCCACTCAGCATCCGCCCTTTGCTGTTCGATTCCACTTTCGAGCAGATCCCCGCCGACGAAGCCGAGACAACGCAAAACCTCGTCAAGACGCTGCGAGGCATCATTGAAACCACTTCCGCCGACTATGGTCATGCCGTGCGCAGCGTCCACGCAAAAAGTCACGGCTTGCTGCAAGGCGAGCTGACCGTGCCGGAAGGTTTGCCGCTCGAGCTCGCACAAGGCGCGTTTGCCAAGCCCGGAACGCTCCCTGTCGTCATGCGGTTTTCGACTAACCCCGGCGATATCCTCGATGACAAGGTTTCCACGCCGCGTGGCCTCGCGTTGAAAATCATCGGCGTGCAAGGAGAGCGTTTGCCCGGCGCCGAAGGCCAGGTGACGCAGGACTTCGTGATGCAGAACGCGCTTGCGTTTACCGCCGCGACGCCGAAGGCGTTTCTCACCACGCTCAAGGCGCTGGCGAAGACAACCGATAAAGCGCCTGGCCTTAAGCAGGCGTTATCGGCGGTATTGCGCGGCACCGAGTCCGCTGTCGAGGCACTGGGCGGCGAGAGCGGCACGCTGAAGAGCCTCGGCGGGCACCCGAAAACAAACCTGCTTGGCGAGACCTACTCCACGGTCGTGCCGGTCCTGTATGGCTCGTATTACGGGAAGGTAGCGATCGTGCCGGTATCGCCGGAACTCGTCGCGCTGAAAGATGCGCCTGTGGATCTCGACGACAAACCCAATGGCCTGCGCGAAGCGGTCAATGAATTTTTCGCGACCACCGGCGGCGAGTGGGAAGTGCGCGTGCAGCTCGCAACCGACATAGAGAAGATGCCGGTTGAAGATGCATCGAAGAAATGGTCGGAGGAAGACAGTCCGTTCGTCACGGTCGCGCGCATCCGGGTGGTCTCTCAGCCGGCATGGACCGATGCGCGTTCGGTAGCGGTAGATGACGGCCTCGCCTTCAGCCCGTGGCATGGCCTGAGTGCGCATCGGCCAATTGGCGGGGTGCAGCGCTCGCGCAAACCCGCCTATGAAATGTCCTCGGGATTCCGGGCCCAGTTCAACGGCTGCCCCATGCACGAGCCTGAGTCACTGGACCGCCTGCCCGACTGATCATCGGCGGTTGAAATCCAACGCCCGGTCCGCGGAATGCGGACCGGGCGTTTCTTATTCAGCGCGTTCGCAGAAACTGATGCGATTGCCGAACGGATCGGACACTGAGAGCACGCGACCCCATGGCATGGTCTCGACGCCCGGCCGCGCATGCCGGTAGTTCTTTTGCGTCAACTCGGCATGCCATTCATCGATACCTTTCATGGGGACGAACAGTGCGGAGCCCGGCGTGGCATCGCCGAAATGTTCGCTCAGATGCAGCGTCATTGCATCGCGCGAAATCTGTGCGTAAAGCGGTGCGTCTTCCGAAAACCGGTGTTCCCATTCCCATTTGAAGTCAAGGAAATCGACGTAAAACTCCCTGGCTTTATCGATGGAAAAAATTCGGAAGATAGGGATGGCGGGCGACAGTTTCAAAGCGAGCTCCAACGCGTTTCAGGACACTCGATCTTGCCGCATAAGCGCGCCCTTGCCCACCCGCGCGAACCGTCGAACGTTTGCTCACCAAGGCCGGTACGTGGGGGCGCATATATATGAAGAATTCGTTAAAGCTTCTCCCTTACATGCCGTAAAAACGTTGTCAGCGGCAGATTGCAAACACCGCGACAACTCCGCACCGGGGCCTTGGTTAGACACAGGCGAACGCGGACGTGACCATAAAACAATGCTGCGGGCAGAGAGCACGGGAGAACATATGGCAATCGACACGGCGCAGCAGGTCATGCAGCTTGGCGACTATGCGAAGCGGCTCAGCGCGGCGCGCGATCGGAGCTACGCACTCGCACGCGAGGTCGAGCGCTCGCGAGGCGTGCTGGACTTCATGGCGCACGATCCGGCGAGTGACCCGGCTTTATGCGAATACGCGACAAAGGCGCTCGAGCTGCTGTGCGAAAACCTCGTGCGTTTATGCGCGCTGACCGACGAGGCGTCGGCGAACGCCGAAGCGCTTGCAAGTCTGCCTCTGAAGTATTTTTCAAACGAGACGGGCACCGCTGGCGAACTGGACGCCGCGGTGGCGTCGCTTGTCGAGGCCACGACCACGGCGGAAACCGAACTCGTCGAACTTGCACAGGTAGTGGCAGAAGCGTGCGAGGCGGTCGACGAGATGCGCCGGCCAGAACAAATCGGGTAAACCCCGAAGATCGTAATTTTGACGCGGTAGTATTCGGGTATACGCGAAACGCCTTGCGTTTCGTGCGCGTCCCGTGGCAAGACGTTCGCCGGCGATCCCGGCTGACTCTCTTGCCCGACGCAAACAGGAGAGTCCGCCGCGGCGGACTCGTCGTATCGGAAGCGGTCACAAGCCGTTACCGGCACTTGCCCCGGGTATTACACATGTCCATCGCTTCCATTGCGCAGGTTTTTTATCGTGCGCATCGCTTCCAGCCCGCTGCCGGCGCGTCTTGTGCCGCTGTTGCTCCCGTTCCCTCATCACGCCTGCTGTCCCTCCTGCTTGGCTCCGATCCCGGACTGTTGCGCTTTCATACCGCGTTGCGCAGCGCGCTTGCGTGTTTGCTGACCGGGTTCGTGACGATCGGCTGGACCGTCGCGACGCATCAGCCGCCGACGCTCGCGGCATTCGCATTGTTGTTCGCGATGATCGCACCGCTGTTTCTGCGCGATGCCGGATGGCGCGGCTGGTTGCGTTCCCTTGCAGCAATCTACGGCGCGGGATGCGCGAGTTTCGTGGCCGCCACTGCGCTTGCCCCTTGGCCGCTTGCCGCCGATGCCGCCTTTCTCGCCGTGCTCTTCACCGGCATGCTGGTACAGGCGTGCGGGCCGCGCGCGCTCGGTAGTGCAATGACCGCTGTCGTCGCGTTCTATCTCGGGTTTTATCTGCATCCGACGTTTGCGCATGCGTGCATGACGCTGGCGTTATCGACCGCAGGCGTCGCCATTGTCGTGCTCACCGGGCGCGTACTCGTACCCACGCATCCGCGCGCCACCCTGCAGCGCGCACTGAGCACGGTTGCGCAGCGTGCGGCGCTCGTTCTCGCTGACCGTCGCGCGGATGAAGCGCAGGCGATCGCCCATTTATCGTCCCTCAACGAAGCGGCGCTCGCCGTCGAAGAGCAACTCGATCTGCTCGATTTCGCCGGCGCACAGCGGCTGTGCGCGAGGTTGATCGAGGTGGAAATCGCCGCCGCCCTGCATGCACGGGAAGGCGCGCTGCTCGAACAAACCGATGAACGCTTGCGAATCGCGCTAAGGCGTCTTGCGCGTGCGGGCCGGGATGCGGGAAGTTCGACCACGCGCGCAGCGGCATCGAAGAAATCCATTGCCTCGTGGCGCGGGCTTCTTTCATGGCTGCCAGCAAGCCGGGCCACGACGGCGGCGTTGATCGCCATGCTGATCGGACATTCGGTTTCGCCTGACCGCTGGTTCTGGGCGGTCATCACTACCTTCGTCGTTTTCCTCGGCACACGTTCGCGCGGCGACACGATCCGCAAGACTGGGGAGCGCGTAGCCGGCACGCTGGCCGGCGTTGCGGTCAGCGCGATGCTGGTCGAACTGCTTCATGGCATGCCGGTGTTGATCGTCATCGCGATGATCCTGTGTGTCTTCGGCTGGGCGTACTTCATCCTGACCTCCTACGGGCAAGGTGTGTTTTTCATCACTGTGCTGGTGGGGCTGATCTATGGCGAATTGGGATTCGCGATCGGCCCACTGGTCGAAATGCGCGTGGAGGAAGTGTTCGTTGGCTGCTTTGTAGCCGTGGCGGTAGCCGTACTGATGATGCCGCTGCGGACGTCGCATCACATCGATGCAAAAGTGGAGAGCGTGCTCGCCGCGCTCAATGAGATCACGCGCCTAACCGAAACATCATTTGATGCGCACGCAAGCATCGCGTCCATGCGCACGCTCGACCGTCGCTGGCACGAATTGCAAGCGGCGTTGCGCCCCTTGCGCACGCAGCGTGTGTTTGCATGGAATACGCAGATGGAGCTTGCTATCGGACCACTCTTTGCATGCGTGCAGACCGCGCGGGAACTGACCGGGCTTACAGCGCGCGGCGCAAGTCACGTCGCTGCGATCGATGAAATTCGCGCCCGTCTGGCGGGTGCGATGTCGTTGTTTGCATTGCGTTCGGGGCGTGCCGCTGCGTCTTCAATGAATCACGAGACCCGTTCCAGCGAACTCACAACGGCACGTCAAACCTGACGCGTGATCAACGCGACATCATGTTCATGCTGACGTTGTGCATGATCCAGATCGACCCGCCGATCAGGATCACCGCCGTCATCACGGTGAATCCGAACGCCATCACGTTCCATGATTGTTCCGACGATGCATTCAGGTGCAGGAAATAAACAAGGTGCACGACCACCTGGATCAGCGCGAGCGCGGCGATCAGCAAAATGGCCGTGCTGGTCTCCATGCCGTGCCCCATCACGACGAAAAACGACGCCGCCGTCAGGATCACCGACAGCGCGAAACCGATCAGATAAGAGCGCACGCTGCCGTGCGCCTCGCCACCACTATGCACATTTGAGTTCGACATTCAGGCCACGCTCGCGAGATAGACAAACGTAAAGACGCAGATCCATACTACGTCTAGGAAGTGCCAGAAAAGGCTCAGGCATGTCAGGCGGCGCAGCATGGTTTCGCTGAGCTGCCCCTTGAAGATCACCTGGCCCGCAAGCACGACCATCCAGATCAGACCCAGGGTCACGTGCAAACCGTGCGTGCCGACCAGCGTAAAGAACGACGAGAGGAACGCGCTGCGATCCGGCCCGTTGCCCTCGGCTACAAGATGCGAGAACTCGCGAATCTCGAGCACGATAAATGACAGCCCCAGCAAGAACGTCACCGCAAGCCAGAGCAACAACGCTCCGCGATTCTGCTTTTGCGCGCCGATCATGCCAAAGCCGAAGGTGATGCTGCTCACCAGAAGGATTGCCGTTTCGATCGCAACACCCTTGATCTCGAAGAGATCCTTCGCGCTCGCGCCGCCAGCGAACTGATGGCTCATCACCGCGAACACCGCAAAGAGGGCTGCGAAAATCACGCAGTCGGTCATCAGATACAGCCAGAAGCCGAACACGCTATGCGACTCGGGATGATGGTGCGCCGAGGGATCCTCGTCGGCGAGATGCACCGTATTTACTTTTTGAAGCATTACTTCACCTCCTGCGCAAGCGCCGCATGGCCGCGGCCTTCTTCAATCCGGCGAACCGTTTCCGCCGGGATGAAGTAACCACCGTCCTCAATGCTCGAATGCACGATCACGCTCAGCACGATCCCGATCAGGCCGACGATCGCAAGCCACCAGATATGCCAGACGCCGGCAAAGCCGAGCATCAGGCTGAACACGCCGATAAACACACCCGCAGCCGTGTTGGAGGGCATATGGATATCGTCGAAATGCACCGGCGTTGCCAGCTCGCCCGATTCCTTGCGATGCATGAATTCATCGAGTCCGTGAACGTGCGGGATGACCGCGAAGTTATACGGCGCCGGCGGCGAACTGGTCGCCCATTCGAGCGTGCGCCCATCCCACGGATCGCCGCTCAGGTCGCGATTCTCCGGCAGGTTGCGGTCGCGAATGCTGACGTAGAGCTGAGCCAGTTGATGCGCAATCCCGATCGCGATCAGCACCGCGCCCACCTCCGCGAGCAGCAGCCACGGATGCCATTGCGGGTTGTCGTAGTGATTCAGGCGGCGTGTCATGCCCATGAATCCAAGCACGTAGAGCGGCAGGAACGCCACGTAGAAACCGACCAGCCAGAACCAGAACGCGCGTTTGCCGAGCTTTTCGTTGAGCTTGAAACCAAAGGCCTTCGGGAACCAGTAATTGAAGCCCGCGAGGTACCCGAACAACACGCCGCCGATGATCACGTTATGAAAGTGCGCGATCAAAAAGAGGCTGTTGTGCA